>JBGOVD010000181.1:0-5112 GCA_041477935.1 Dissulfurispiraceae bacterium
CGGCTTTCTTGTCGTCCTCCTTCCGGCAACCGATGCCTGCGCCGACGCAAGCCCCAAGAAACATGTTCTCGTCCTGAACTCATACCACAAGGGCCTCAGCTGGACCGATAATATTGTCAAGGGCGTGGAATCCGTACTCCAACAGGAATCCCGGAATCTTGAAATGAGCTTCGAATATATGGACACCAAGCGCTACGACTCTGAGGCTTATTTAAAAAAAGTGTATGAGACGTACAATGCTAAATATTCGAAAGAGCACTTCGATGTCATTATTGCATGTGATAACGATGCGCTCAAATTCATAACAAAACACAGGAAGGATCTTTTTGTCGATACGCCGGTCGTTTTCTGTGGAATCAACTACTTCCAGAGTTCTATGGTCTGGGATCCGTCACTGGTAACAGGTGTAGTTGAAGAGACGGACATAAAGAGCACCCTCGAGATCGCCCTCAAGCTCTTTCCCTCAGCCCCAAGGGTCTTCGTAATAGATGATAAAACAACAACCGGCATCGCCATGAAGAAAGAATTGCTCGAGGTAATGCCTTATTTCAAGGAGAAGGTGGAGTTTGTCTTCCTGGAGGATTTCGATATCACCGAACTCAGGCAGCAAGTGAGTAACATTCCACCAAACAGTATAATCCTGCTCCTCGTGGTAAATCGCGACAGGACGGGGAATTTCTTCGCCTATGAGGAAAGTCTTTCTTTCATTTATAACGAGACCAAGGCCCCAATTTTCAGCGTGTGGGATTTCTACCTCGGCGGTGGGATGGTCGGAGGCATGCTGACGAGCGGGTTTTATCAGGGCAAGACTGCCGGCGAGCTGGCGCTTCGAATTCTTAAGGGAGAAAAAGTCTCGGCTATCCCGGTTGTCAAAACGAGTCCGAACAGGTATATGTTCGACTATGCGCAGCTTCGTCGGTTCCGGATCGCTGCCGACAGGCTCCCCAAGGAAAGCATATTCATCAATGTTCCTGACTCATTTTATGCCAGGTACAAGACCCCTATTTTCTGGATAGGCACGACAATTTTCATTCTGTCGTTTATCATCTTTGTCCTTCTTGCCAATATTGCTACACGAAGAAAAGTGGAGAAGGCACTCAGGGAATCGGAGGAGAAATACCGCGATCTTTATGATCATGCCCCTGATATGTACCATTCCGTAGACGGCAACGGGATCATCATAGACTGCAACGAAACAGAGGCCCGCATGCTCGGATACAGCAAGGAGGAGATCATCGGCAAGCCTATTACAAAATTCTGGACCGCGGATTCAGTAAGGCTCCATGAAGAAGCGTTTCCTATCATCAAGACGGAAAAGAAGGACAGTGTCATTGAAAGAGAGTTTGTGAAAAAAGACGGGTCCGGGTTTCTTACAAGCTTGCATGTCTTCACGGAGATAGACAAGAACAATATCTTCGTTAAGACGAAAAGTATTGCCCGGGACATCACTGAGAGCAAGCGTCTCGAAAATGATTTGAAGAATTCCCAGGAAGAACTGAGAAACCTTTCCGCCCACCTCCAATCGGTCAGGGAAGAGGAGAGAAGATTGATAGCCAGTGAGATCCATGACGAGCTCGGGCAGGTTTTGACGACATTGAAGCTGGATCTTTCGCGGATGAAGATAAAACTGTCTAAAGAAAATAGCCAACTCGCAGCGAATGCACAATCAATGTCCGATATGGTCGACAAGACGATCGAGTCGGTCCAGAAGATATCGTCCGAACTGAGGCCTGGCGTGCTCGATCACCTCGGCCTTTCCGATGCGATAGAATGGCTGGCAGGGGAGGTGTGCTCCCGGAAGGAACTTCCTTATGATATTACCATCACTCCCGAGGACATCGCGCTCGACCAGAACCGCTCGATCGCCGTTTTTAGAATATTCCAGGAGGCGCTGACCAATATTGTGCGGCATGCACAGGCTACCATGGTGGAGGTAACCCTGACCAGGGGACTTTCCGGCCTGACGCTCGTTGTGAAGGATGACGGCATAGGGATTCCGGCTGAAAAACTCCTTGACCATAATTCATTCGGCCTGATCGGCATAAGGGAACGGGCGCGTTATCTTGGCGGGGATGTTGTCATCAGCGGCTCCGCGGGCAAGGGCACGTCCGTGGTAGTCAATATCCCGCTGAGCAGTGAGGAGAGCGAGGAGGCGAAGCTTGAAAATATTAATAGCCGATGACCATGCGCTGTTCAGGGAGGGTCTGAAACAGATCCTCCAGGAGAGTTTCGAAGACGCAGCGACTGCCCAGGCAAGCAACGGGTATGAAGTCATGGACAAGATTACGGCAGACGATTACGACCTTCTCCTTCTCGATATCGCCATGCCGGGCCTGAGCGGGCTCGACGTTCTAAAGCAGCTTAGGCTGAAACGGCCAAAGCTGAAGGTCCTCGTCCTGAGCATGTATCCTGAAGGACAATATGCCGTGCGTGCGATAAAGGCCGGCGCGTCAGGATATCTTACCAAGAGAAGCGCATCGGATGAATTGATCGAAGCAATAAAACGGGTGTCCCAGGGCGGGATTTATGTGACGACGGCGATCGCAGAAAAGTTGATGTTCGATTTGAAACCCGATACCGGTAAACCGTCCCATGAACTCCTATCCGACAGGGAGTTCCAGATCTTCTGCATGATCGCTTCCGGCAAGACTGTGGGCACCATTGCCGAAGAACTGAATCTCAGCGTAAAAACGGTCAGTACCCACCGGGTCCATATTCTCGACAAGATGAGTATGAAGAATAATGCCGAACTGACCAATTACGCCATCAAATACCAGGTCATTAATCTAACCGACTAAGCAAAGATACGCAATTGGTCGTATTGCGGCAACTCCATGATGTTCGGTACCAGCATCGTCGCTATCTTTACTCCCATTGGTACATCATAATGTTGCAGTCGTTATAGGACAAAGTCCTATAAGAAAAATCAGATCAACACCGATACCGTTTATTTTTTGCTGCATGTACACTTCAGTATGCACTCCTATTATTGGAATCAGGACGGCAGACCTGGTGCACAATCGATGAAAAGCGCGAGAATATGGAGGTCCTTCCGAATTCGTAGTCAAGTGTTACAGTAGCCGCAGTTCAGAAAAAAGGAAAGATTGACCATATAAAAAGCTTTTGATTGAGAAGGGCTGTCGCAGTTGATTTAGCGGATGCCTGCGTATATAAGCTGAAATTAAATGGAGGTGATGGAGGGGAGAAAAAAGCGTTTCAGAAAGAAGAAACTGGAGAGGAAGGTGTTGAAGGCTGCATCAGTATAGTAATTTTTTTATACGGTTACGAAAACAGAGTATTGCTTGGTGCGATCTTCGAGTACGCCATTATTGTGGGGAACTGGTGATTTTGAGGTAGTGAAAGATTCTAAATCTTGGAGGGATTAATGATAACCTGGACACAAGTTTATACACCTGTCATGGGAAACTTGCTGCTATCAGCTTTAGTGGCTGCGATACCCGTAATTATTCTTTTGGGACTGCTTGGATTCGCCCACGCGAGGGCGCACGTTGCCGCGCTTTTAGGGCTTCTCGCTTCCGTTACAATCGCGATTTTCGTTTATGGAATGCCTACTGAACTAGTCCTCGCCTCTGCCGGATATGGCGCGGCATTCGGGCTGCTGCCGATCGGATGGATCATCCTTGGAGCGATCTTCGTATATGACATCACAGTGAAAACAGGACATTTCGAGACAGTTAAACATTCGATCACCGGAATCTCCGATGACCGCCGAATCCAGCTGCTTCTTATCGGCTTCAGCTTCGGCGCCTTCATCGAGGGCGCGGCGGGCTTTGGTACGCCGGTAGCCATTTCCGGAGCGATGCTCATCGGTCTTGGGTTCCGTCCTCTGCAGGCCGCGTGCCTGGCCCTTATCGGAAACACGGCCCCTGTCGCTTACGGGGCACTTGGAATTCCGGTCATCACACTTGCGAAGGTAACAGGGCTTGACGAAATGGCCCTCAGTCAGATGGTCGGAAGGCAGCTGCCGATATTCTCCCTTATCGTTCCCTTCTGGCTTATCTGGGCTATGGCCGGCCGGAAGAAGATGATGGAAGTCTGGCCCGCCTGTCTGGTATGCGGACTCAGCTTTGCCATCACCCAGTTCTTAGTAAGTAATTTCATGGGACCCGCCCTTGTCGACATCATCGGCGCGATAGTATCGATGGGCTGCACACTTAAGCTGATGAAAGTATGGAAACCCAAGACGTCCTGGCACTTCGAGCATGAGACCAAGGAAGAGCGCCAAGCCGATAAGGATGCACGGCCGGACCTGACCACCGGAGAGGTCGTCAAGGCCTGGATGCCGTGGGCTATTTTGTGCATCTTCGTGTTCGCATGGGGATACCCGGCGTTCAAGACCTTCCTGAATGGAGGCGCTAAGGGCAGCGAGAACTTCCTGAACGGCATCTCTTTAATAAACTTCCCGGTTCCTTATCTGGACAAGGCCATCACCAAAGTTCCCCCGGTCGCGCTGAAACCGACGGTCGAAGGGGCGGTCTACGCTTTGAACTGGCTGAGCGCTACCGGAACGAGCCTTATATTAGTAGGTATCGTGAGTGGTCTGTTCCTTGGGCTCTCAGTCGGCGAACTCTTTAAGACCTTCGTTGGGACGTTGAAAAGGATCCGGATATCGCTGCTGACAATCGCTGCGATGCTAGCTCTGGGCTTCACGACCCGTTATGGCGGCATCGATTCCACAATGGGACTTGCATTCGCATCAACCGGAGTCCTGTTCCCATTCTTCTCGCCACTGCTGGGTTGGCTCGGTGTGGCTCTGACAGGCAGTGATACTTCGTCGAACGTTCTCTTTGGAGGGCTGCAGAAAGTCAGCGCCCAAGCTCTGGGCATCGATCCGATCCTGGCCTGCGCCGCTAACAGCAGTGGTGGAGTCATGGGTAAAATGATCGACGCACAAAGTATCGTTGTGGCAGGTGTAGCGACGGGACAGTCGGGAAATGAGGGAGACATCCTGCGCGGAGTCTTCTGGCACAGTCTCGCACTAGCCAGTCTGGTCGGTGTTGTTGTTTTCCTGCAAGCCTATGTATTCCCATGGGTAATTCCCGTGGTTGCCAAGTAAGTATGCGCTTCTGAAAACCGGAGGAAGCGGGGTGA
>JBGOVD010000255.1:0-4157 GCA_041477935.1 Dissulfurispiraceae bacterium
ATCCCATCCAGCCTGGCTTGTCAGACGCTGGATTGCCAGGCTCGGACAGGAAGAGACGCTCAAACTCGCTCAGGCGAATAACGAAATCCCGCCGCTCACTATCAGGATAGACGGGGATCGAAAAGCTGCTATGAGAGCGCTCGGGGAAGGCGGGATAGATGCTCAGGAGGCAAGATATTCGCCTGCGGGTATTATCCTTAAAGGCATTGCACCAAAACAGATCCCGCTGGATGTTTCATCGTATGTTATTCAGGATGAGGCGGCCCAGCTTGTCGCGTATCTGCTCGATCCCTCTCCCGGCGAACGTGTCCTCGATGCTTGTGCCGCACCCGGAGGGAAGACGACCCATATCGCTCGGCTCATGAAAGATGAAGGGGAAGTCGTCGCGGTCGAGGTCGATCAGGAGAGGGTCAGAAGACTAAAAGAGAATATTTCGAGGCTCGGGCTGAAGTCGGTCGCGGTGGTCCGGGGCGATATAAAAAAAGATGTCGTCGTCGGCATGTTCGATAAGGTGCTCCTCGATGCGCCCTGCTCATCCATGGGAGTAATCAGGCGCAACCCCGATGTGAAATACCGGCATGAGGAGAAGGACCTGGCCCGGTTCAGGTCGATGCAGGTCAATCTCATGGACTATGCTTCGCGTTTATTAAAGCCCGGCGGGAGCTTGGTATATTCGGTCTGTTCTACTGAGCCGGAAGAGGGCGAGGACGTAGTTAAATCTTTTTTACAGTCCCATGCCGATTTTAGTATTATACAAGGGGCCTATTCATTCCTGGATCAATTTGCGTATAGTAACGAGGCTGGGCATCTGTTTTACCGCACCTGGCCCCACAGGGATGGACCGGCTTATGCTATGGATGGCTTTTTTGCCGTCCGGCTCAAGAGGGAGAAATGAACAGATTCGTAAAGGTCCCGCTCTATATCGGAATCCTTTTTATTGCCGGCATGGTTGCCGGGCATCTCACGTTCAAGGTGTTGAGCATGAGCAATACGGTGGAGGTGCCCGAACTGAAGGGAAAGAGCGTTGCCGACGCTGTAAACGTGCTTCAGAACAAAGGGCTGCACCTGCTTGGCGCCGCTGAAGACTACGATTCGGATGTTCCGCCGGGGGCCATAGTCAGGCAGGATATCCCCGCTGAGAGCAAGGTGAAGGAAGGTCGCGGTATAAAGGTGGTAGTGAGCCGGGGACCTAAAGTCCAGTATGTGCCCGATGTCGTGGGCATGAAGCTTGACGAGGCTGAGGCCGTTCTGGCCGGGAGGTCCATACGGATAGCCAAGGTGATCAATGTTCATTCGGATGTCGATAAAAATATCATCATAGCCCAGAGACCCGAGAGTGACGAAAAGGGCGGTGAGAATTTCCGCGTAATCGTCAGTCTCGGCAGCTTCGAGGAGGATAAAAAGTGACCCGCATTGCTCCATCCATATTATCGGCCGACTTCATGCGTCTTGGCGATGAAATCCGCGCCGCAGAGGAAGCAGGGGCCGACCTGGTCCATGTAGATGTGATGGATGGGCATTTCGTGCCGAACATCACTATAGGACCTATTTTCGTAGAAGGTATCAGGAAAATAACGAAACTCCCGATCGATGTCCACCTGATGATCTCGGACCCCGATAAATACGTCAACGACTTCGCGTCGGCCGGAGCTGATTATATCACCGTACATGCAGAGGCGACCATGCATCTTCACCGTTCGGTTCAGTGCATCAGGGAAAAGGGGATCAAGGCCGGCGTTTCTCTGAATCCGGCAACACCCCTCTGCAGCCTCGACTATATACTTTCCGACATCGACATGGTGCTTATAATGTCCGTAAATCCGGGGTTCGGAGGACAGAAGTTTATACCGTCAGCATTAGACAAGATCAGGAAGCTGAGGAACACGATAGTCGAAAGAAACCGTTCCGTGCTGATCGAAGTCGATGGGGGAGTGAAGCTCGGAAACGCGGCAGAGATAGCGGCTGCAGGCGCCGATGTCCTTGTCATGGGGTCGGCCTTTTTCGGCTCAGGAGACTATGGCGCATTCATGAAAAAGCTAAAGGAAGAACTGGAAAGCAAAAAATAGCGCGGAAGACTGGAAGCGCGGAAGTTCGGAAGTAAAGCAATGGGAATGGGTCGTTCCTTCCAGCCTTCCGATCTTCAGCTCTTCCGAACTAATAAAGGAAAAATAATGGACAACAAAATTTACGAAATTATCGAAGAAGCTGAGTTATTAAGAAAGAAATCGAAATACAGGGAAGCCCTGGTCTTGTTCAAAAAGGCCCGCGCATTGGCACAGAAGCGAAAGGACCTGGGCGGGCTGCTTGATGCCACGATGGCCGTCGCTGATGTCTGCCGGATTATGGGTGACTTCGACAGTTCGGTAGAGTTCTATACCGAGGCCATCGAGATCTGCGAAGGTCTCGGCAATGATCTTACGGCAGCCGATGCGATGGTCGGATTGGGCCTTTCCTTCAGGGCGGTCGGCATGTGGCAGAAGGCGGTACGGCTTATCATAAAGGCCCGCAAGATATACCTCGGGGCCGATGACAAGAAAGGCACGGCCTTTGCGCTATGGGCTGAAGCCGGTTCCCTGAGGGTGGCAGGCAAGATACCTGCGGCCATCGCGACCTTCAAAGAGGCGAGGCGCGTCTTCGCCGCGGTTAAATTCGAATCAGGGGTTGCCTATTGCCTCGCCGGGCTCGGAGGGACGCACCGCATAGCCGGTAAAATCTCCGAATCTTTGAAGTATTACGAACAGGCGAACGAGATGTTCCGCTCCATGAAAGACAGCTTCGGCACCGCCTATACCCATTGCGGTATCGGCAATGCAAACCGCATGATGGGCGATTTCGGCAAGGCATTGGGCCATTTCAAAAAGGCCACGCGCCTTTATGAAGAGATCGGCGATATCGTCAGCTACTCCTACACCCTATGGAGTCTCGCCTCCGTGCATAAGATGAAGGGCGATCTTACACTGGCAGAGGAGTTTATCGGGACTGCCCGCAGGAACTTCAAGAAGACTAAAGATCCCAGAGGCATCATTTATTGCGATCTCTCCGACGGCGAAGCCGCATGGATGCAGGGGGATGCGAGGCGTGCTGAAAAATTAATACGCTCTGCGCTCAGCAACGCTGAGAGGCATAAATTCAAGCTTGAGGAATGCCATGCAAGGCTGCTCCTTCTGAATTCTGCCAAGCCTTTCCGCAAGGGCGCGGCGGCCAAGAATCCTTCCTGTTACAAAAAGATCGGGGTCGAGTTGCAGTTCGAGACAATGCCGTTCAATATACCGTAATGATCACGAAGTCCCAGTTTATAAGTTTGCCCAACATGATCACCTTGGTGAGGATCATACTCATCCCGGTATTCGTAACCGCGCTCATTTACAGGCGGTATGATTATGCTCTGGGGCTTTTTGTCGTTGCGAGTCTCACGGATATGCTTGACGGTCTATTGGCAAGGATCACGGATCAGAAGACGAAACTCGGCGCCTTTCTCGATCCCCTTGCCGACAAAGCACTGCTGTTGACATCGTTTATTCTCTTTTCGGTTTATGGCTGGATACCAAAGTGGCTGACTATCACCGTAATAAGCAGGGACCTTATCGTGACGCTTGGCTGGCTTTTACTATATCTTACTTCTCACATAACCAGGGTTGCGCCAACCATCGTCGGCAAGGCGGCGATCGCATCACAGCTCCTGCTCATCGCATACGTCCTGCTTGCGATCAATTTACCTAGCCTCCCGGACGAGGCCCCATGGCCGGCATTGCTTATAGTCGCAACTCTCACTATAGTCTCCGGACTCCAGTATGTATACCGAGGATTGACCCAGAATGAAAAGTAACGGCATTGAGATAGAAGAGGTCTTGCAGGAAGGTATCGCTGCAGGGGCGGGACTTAGGTCCGGCGACCGGCTTATTGCGGTCAATGGAAGCAGAATTCGGGACAGCATCGATTTGATGTATTACGGCAACGAGCCGGAACTCGATCTGCTTGTGGGGCGATGTGACGAGATGATGCATGTCCCTGTCGAGACAGCGGGAGGGTCGTCCGAACTCGGTATCGTGCTGAAGCCTTTCAAGTTGAAGAAGTGCGTCAACAGATGCATATTCTGCTTTGTTTTGCAGCTGCCCAAGGGAATGCGCAAGACCCTCTATGTAAAAGATGAGGACTAC
>JBGOVD010000005.1:0-17085 GCA_041477935.1 Dissulfurispiraceae bacterium
ATCCAAATGCTAATGTCAGGGCAGCGGCTGCAAAGGCCCTCGGCGACCTTGGATATCGTGCTGCCGTCCCGCAGCTCGTCAAGTGCCTCGGCGATGAGGAGTGGGTCTGCTTTTATGCCCTTCAATCACTCGGCGAATTGAAGGCCGATGAAGCGATACCGGCAATTGCTTCGCTCCTGGAAAGCCAGTCATTAGTTGTTCGGTTCTCTGCCATTGAGACCTTGGGGAGGCTTGGATCATCATCGGCCCTGAGCGCACTGATGTCCTACCTGCCGAAGTCGGATGAAGATGAAAAACTTGCTGTCGTCAAGAGCATTATTCAGATCGGTGCTACCCCGGATATGAATGAGCTGACTGAACATATAATCAACCTTTTCCAGAAGGGAGACTGGGATGACAAGGGGATTGCCCTCCATGGATTCAGCGCACTGAAGTGCACGCGGGCAATACCGCTTCTTGTCGAGACAGCAGGACACCTCGATCCTTTCACCCCGGACAGCGAAGAGAAAACGGAGCTGCTCAAGCGGGCCATTCTGTCTATCGACGGAGAAGACGAATTGCTCGGGATGCTCGACTCTCCGGACCTGAAATACCGCGGCAAGTCATTTGTCATCGATCTGCTCGGAGAACTGAAGAGCAAGAAAGCCGCGGGCAGGCTGTCAGTGTATCTGAAGGATGTAAGCCGCGACCTCCGGAGGGTATCGGCGGAAGCCCTGGGGGAAATCGGCGAACAGGCTTCTGTCGAAGAACTAATGGAAGCGTCCCAGTCGGATGCAGACGCGCATGTCCGGAGGTCGGCAATCGAGGCGCTGGGGACAATCGGCTCCAGGGACGCTTATGTTGTCCTGAAAGGCCTGCTCGAGGTTGAAAGATATCCGGATCTGCTCGAGAAGATAGTCGAGTCTCTGATGAAAATAGATTCAGATGCTTTTTTAGGCGACATCTCCGGATACAGCAGCGCAATAAGACAGATCATTGCCAGATCTGCATCCGATATCAGGACTTTGTTCGGTCTGTCCGGGGACGCCGACCCCAAAGTTAAAATATCGGCGATCAACGGTCTTGGCCGCATCGGTTCTGAAGAGGCGGTCAGTAAGGTCATCTCCTTTCTCCGTCACGAGGACCCTGAGATCAGGAAGGCCTCCGTAGTGTCCCTGGGCGATGCCAGATGGTGTTCGGGGGAACTGTTTCAAGCCCTCAGCGACGAAGACCCGTGGGTCCGTTTCTACGCTGTAAAGTCCGTGGCATCTGCATGCGAGAGTGATATGGTCATCGAAAAAATCAGGGAAATGCTGAACGACGGCTATGTGCCGGTCATTATGGCAGCCATCGATGTCATACGTGAAATCGGAGGCAGGGAAGCATTTGAGGCGCTAGCCCCTCATGAGGAGCATGAAAACCCCGATGTCCGCGAGAAAGTGAAGGAGGTGCTGGAAACCTTATGACGCCTCTTGTATTGAGTGACGAAACATTCCGGCAACTCCGGGATTTCATTTATCAAAAAAGCGGTATCTTCATTCCCGACAACAAGAAATATTTCATAGAGAACCGGCTCGGCAAGAAGATCCAGGAGAAAAACCTGAAGGGTTATGAGGACTATCTATATGTCCTGAAATTCGGCGGCGACCGCAACGAGCTGACGACTCTGTTCGATCTGGTGACTACGAATGAAACTTTCTTTTTCAGGGAGCCCCAGCAGTTTGATGTGCTGGGCGGCGAGCTTCTTGCAAGGATAGTTGCCGAGAACGGAAAGGCCGGACGAAAGGACATCAAGATTTGGTCGGCTGCAAGTTCCACCGGAGAAGAACCGTACACGATCGGTATGATACTTGCGGAAAAACCTGAGTCCGCATTGTTAAGGAAAGAAATCTATGCATCGGATCTCAGTGAATCCGTCCTGGCATCGGCCAAGGCCGCCGTTTACGGATCATATTCGATCCGGAACATCCCGGAATTCTATATGAAGAAATATTTCACGGCCTCGAATGCCAATCAGCAGTATCAGTTGTCACTATCGGTCAAGTCGATGGTGAAATTCATGAAGGTCAATCTCATCGAAGATAAAGACAGCAAGCTTATCAGAGGTATGGATGTGGTTTTCTGCAGGAACGTCCTTATTTACTTTGACGAAAAGGCGAAGCAGAAGGCGGTTTCGCTGCTCTATGACGCATTGAGGCCTAACGGGTACTTGTTTATAGGCACGTCGGAGAGTCTCCACAACATCACGAGGGCATTCAAGCCGGCGGTCATCAATAAAGTTATCGTTTATCAAAAAATGTAGAGAAACATAAGTATAATAGGGAGCCAATGTATGAAAATTCTGGTAGTCGATGATGACAAAACAACACGGAAGCTGATCAGCCTGTATCTCAAGGCAAAGGGATATGAAGTGGTAACGGCTGAAAACGGGCTCGATGCCATGGAAAAGTTGGGGACCGAAAATATCAACCTCGTAGTCACGGATATGAACATGCCGTATATGGACGGGATCGAACTTACCAAGAACCTGAGGGCCGACGACAACTGGAAGGACCTTCCGATAGTTATGGTGACTACGGAGGCGGATGATGATGAGCGGAAAAAAGCCTATGACACAGGCGTGGACGACTATCTTGTCAAACCTGCCAACGCTGAGCAGATCAGCGACAGTATAAAGAAGATTCTAAAAAAGATATTTAAGGGTGCGTGACGATGTTTAACTTGAAAATCAAAGTGCTGGTTGTAGATGACTTCCCGACCATGAGAAGGATTGTAAAGAACCTGCTCAAACAGCTCGGTTTCGAAAACATCGATGAAGCCGAAGACGGTGCACAGGCCCTCGGCAAGCTTAAAGCCGGCGGTTACGGTCTTGTTGTATCAGACTGGAATATGCCTGTCATGGAAGGCATTGACCTGCTTAAGCATGTCAGAGAGGATGAAACCCTCAAGACCATTCCGTTCCTGATGGTTACTGCCGAGGCTGAAAAGGACAAGGTTATAACTGCGATCAAGGCGGGTGTGGACAACTATGTCGTGAAGCCGTTTACGGCTGAGATACTGAAAGAGAAGCTGGAGAAGATTGCAGATAAAAAGCCGTCGCTGAGAGCCGGAGGATAGAGGATATATGTCCGACGAAATGGAAGAAATCATAAGCGAGTTTGTCACCGAGGCCGAAGAGACCCTCGAAAAGATCGACCCGATGTTTGTTGAACTTGAGATACGGGGCTACGACAGAGACATTCTCAATGAAATCTTCCGAGGAATGCACACGCTGAAAGGCGCTGCAGGATTTCTCGGCTTCCAGCCGATTATTGATGTCGCACACAGGGCCGAAAGTATTATGAAGAGGCTCCGTGACGGGGATATGACTCTCACTAGTGACATCATGGATGTAATCCTCAAGTGTGTCGACATGCTGCGTCTCCTCATCTCCCACATCAGCGCGAAGGACAATGTCGAGGAGAATCTCTCCCCCCTGCTGGCGGCGCTGGACTCGGTGATCAACTCAGAAGAGCCGGCCGGTACGGAGATCGACCTTGAGAAGGAGGCCGGGATATCTTCAGAAACAGCCTCCCAGCCTGAAGAAGTCGAAGGAATCACGCCTGAAATAGTGGAGCTGCCGCCGCAAACTGCCGGATCTGCCGCAGCATCGGCATCGCCTGCCCCGTCAGCCGCCCCTGAAGAGCAGGTGCAGCAGGTAAGCAAGGAAAAAGAGGTTGTTTCCACACTAAGGGTCGATGTGACAAGGATCGATAAGGTCATGGATCTTGCAGGAGAGATAGTGCTTGCGCGAAACCGGATACTTAACCTCGCTACTAAATTGGAGCTGACTCATTCAGACGACCCGAATGTCGAAAGCCTGCTTGAAACTACGAGCTTTCTCGACAGGGTCACTTCCGACCTGCAACTGGCGGTAATGAAGATCAGGATGCAGCCGATACAGAAGGTTTTTTCGAGGTTCCCGAGGATGGTCAGAGACCTGTCGAGAAGCCTTGGCAAAGATATCAACCTCGAAATATTCGGTGAAGACACCGAGGTGGATAAAAGCGTAAACGAGAACATCGGTGATCCGCTCATCCACATTATCAGGAACTCGATCGACCACGGCATCGAGCAGTCGGATGAGCGCATAGCTAAAGGCAAGCACGCCAAAGGCCGGATTATCATCAGTGCTTACCAGAAGGGAACGCAGATCGTCATCGAAGTGTCGGATGACGGCAAAGGCATAGATGTCGAGGCAGTGAAACGGAAGGCACTGGCCCAGGGTATCATTTCGGAAGAAGAGGTCCAGAAAATGCCGGATGAAACGGCTATCAATCTCATCTTCCTGCCCGGTTTTTCTACCAAAGAGGTCTCTACGGAGCTGAGCGGCCGCGGGGTGGGCATGGATGTGGTTAAAACGAATGTAGGCAAACTGAACGGATATGTCGAAGTAGTGTCTGTGAAGGACGAGGGGAGCACCTTCAGGATCAGCTTGCCGTTGACCCTCGCCATCATCCAGTCGATGATGGTCAGGATCGGGAGCGAGTATTACGCAATGCCTCAATCGATGATCGAAGAGACACTGAGGGTCAGGCGCAGCGATATCAAGGATGTAGCAGGTCAGAATGTCCTTACTATCAGGGGCAAGGTCCTGCCGGTCTTCAGCATGTCTGAAACCCTTGGGGTTAGGAGCGCCTCTTCAAAGGTGCAGGAAAACAGATACGTTCTTGTGGCCTCGGTTGCGGACAGAAGGTTTTGCATCACGGTCGATGAACTGCTGGGTCAGGAAGAGATCGTTATCAAAACGATCAGCGGCGTCGATTCGGAAGAGTGCGGAATACTTGGAGCGACGATTACCGGTGACGGAAAGGTTGTACTCATTCTGGATCTTGCGGTCATGGCTAGAAAACTGTTTACGTCCAAGGCAGTCAGAAAGACTTAACTAATACGGAAGTTGCCGTCGGGAGGAGATCGGACATTATGCAATATATCGGTTTTTTGATGAACGGAAATGAATATACCATCCCCATACTGAAGGTCCAGGAGATCGTGAATCTTCCGAATGTGACGAAGCTGCCTCAGGCATCGGATTATCTGGAAGGTGTGACCAACCTCAGGGGCAAGATCATCCCGATCATAAACCTGAAAAAAATGGTCGGACTGCCGAGCGAAAGCGCCGGGGAAAAGGTGATAGTCATATCGAGCGGTCGTATTACATTCGGCGTTCTTGTAGACGGCATTACAGGGGTCATCTCAATAGAAGAAGATGAGATAGAGCCGGCAGCCAATTTTATGAATACGCAGATTGATCAGATCGAGGGCGTGGCACGGCTCAATGACAGGCTCGTCGTTCTTCTCGACACGAAAAAGCTGATCCCAATGGAAGATATGGAGATGTTCGAAGACGACGTCTTCGAGGTTAAGGAGTCGGGCGGTGAAACGGTCGAGGTAGTCAAGAGCGTCCAGGGAATGGGTGGTCAAATGTTTGTGACAGAGGTTGTCGATGCGAAGGGCTTTTTCGAAAAGAAGAGCCTTGCTCCGGGCGATCCCAAGCATGAAGTATATGGTAAAGTCATGGAGTTCATGGATGCCATTGCCGGCCAGAATTATGAAAAGGCCGACGAACTGATTCAGGGTATAGCACAATTGGGGCAGGCCGGACAAGGTCAGACAGGGCAGGTCGAGCTTTTCAAGGAGGTCGGCAAGGTAACGCGTAAGCTCCACGACTCGATCAAGAGTTTCAAGGAGGCCCTGGATCCGCGGCTGAAGGATATGGCGATGTCCGACATGCCGAGCGCTATCGACAAACTGCAGTTCGTCATAGAAAAGACCGAGGAAGCCGCCAACAAGACCATGGGAATTGTTGAAAAATATATCCTGAGTATGGATGATCTTTCCACCGCTGTCCGCAACATTAAGGAACCGCAGGAATCGGCCGAGTACCTGAAGAAATTCAAGAACGAACTCGAAGACGACTTTACCGAAATATTGACGACTCAGTCCTTCCAGGACCTGACGGGGCAGACACTTAAGAAGGTGATTACCCTGGTTGGCGATATCGAGGAAGAGCTTGTCAGTCTTATTGCTACATTTGGCGTAAAGACCGACCAGGCCGGAAAGAGTGAAGCGGTAACCGCCGAAAGCGTCTCCCAGGAAGGCGTTGACGATCTGTTAAAGGAATTCGGATTCTAGTTGAAATTATTTAAGAAATCGGAGTTGGATTAAATGGTAAAAGTGCTTATTGTAGATGATTCCGCCTTCATGAGAAATGCCCTGACGAGCATGCTCGCATCGGACCCTGAGATATCTATAGTGGGCACCGCGCGCGACGGTCTCGAGGCTATTGAAAAGGTCGTCAGCCTGAGGCCGGATGTCGTCACGATGGATGTCGAAATGCCGCGAATGGACGGCATTACTGCCCTGAAACATATTATGGAGAAGGCCCCCGTCCCGGTTATCATGGTGAGTTCGCTGACCAACGAAGGCGCAAAGGTCACTCTTGATGCGCTGGATCTTGGTGCCGTCGATTTTATTCCGAAGAACCTCTCCGAACTCTCTGTCAACATCGTCAAGATCAAGGAAGTATTGCTGGACAAGATCAAGCAGATAGCCAGACGCGGACCTATGAGGCGAATCACAAGGCCCATCGACAAGGCATCCATAGAGGCCAAGGTCCGCGAACTGAAACTCGCTGTTCCTCAACGGGCAACGGGCGAAAGAAAGACCAGCGTAGTAGCTATAGGGACTTCGACAGGGGGGCCCAGGGCACTCCAGGAGATTATCACTGTACTGCCTAAAGATTTTCCGGTGCCGATCGTAATTGCCCAGCATATGCCTCCGAATTTTACAGGACCGTTTGCGGAGAGATTGAACCAGTTGAGCAACATCGAGGTTAAGGAAGCCGAAGAGGGCGATCAGCTGAGGCCGGGCCTTGCCCTGCTTGCGCCTGGACGGGGACATATGAAAGTGGTGAAGAAACGCACACTTGAGTCGGTTGTGACCATTTCCGAAAACAGGGAGGAGTTTATTTACCGGCCGTCTGTCGATGCCCTGATACTCTCCATAGCCGAATGCTATCCCGGAAGGGCACTGGGGGTCATCCTGACAGGTATGGGGAACGACGGTCTCAAGGGTTTGACCGAATTGAAGCGGACCGGCGGCAGGGTCTTTGCCCAGAATGAACTGACATGCGTGGTCTATGGAATGCCGAAGGCAGTGGTAGATGCCGGCTTGGCCGACAAAGTCCTTTCTCTGGAGGAGATGGCGGGAGAAATCATAAATGCCGTATAATGTATTATAATCTTGTATATATCCCGAATGTTGAGTAATAGGGTACATGACTAAGGGGGCGGAGAAGAATGAAGAGCGATTTAGAGAGGATCATACTTGACACCATAGACATACCGAGTCTGCCTACAGTGGCTATGAAAGCGCTGGAGCTCATAAATGACGACGGCGCGTCGATAAATGAGCTCGAAAAGATTATCTCGCAGGACCAGTCCTTTTCAGCAAGGCTGCTCAGGATCGCCAACTCCCCATATTACGGGATGAACCGGCGCATCGACACGATATCCAGCGGTGTCATGCTGATCGGGTTCAATACCATGAAATCCCTTGTTGTTGCCGCATCGCTGAAGGACATGCATCGCAAATTCGGTCTGTTCGAGCAGAAACTGTGGGAGCACAGCCTCGGCGTCTCCGTGGCTTCTTCTCTCATTGCGAAGGTGACTAAAATGGTCCAGCCCGAGGAAGCCCTTGTTGCCGGACTTATCCATGATGTCGGAAAGACGATCCTGAATAACAGCATCCCCGACAAGTATACATTAGTCTCGCAGAAGGTTTATGAAGAAGGCGCATTCTTCAAGGATGTTGAGGCTGAATTCCTCGGATATACTCATTGCGACGTCGGCGGGTTGATTGCACGGAAATGGAAGCTCCCCAAGAACCTGGAGATCGTAATCGAATACCATCATGCCGAATCTCTTCCGGTGTTTGAGGACAGCGCGTTTGAAGCGCTATGCCAGATCGTAAGCGTTGCTGACGCGATATGTCTCAGCATGTCGATAGGGCTCAAGGGCCCCGAGAATGTTAAAGTTCCTTATAATGTCGTCGGCCTAAGTGAATCGGGCTATAACAAGTTCCTGGAGCTCTTCAAGACGAACTATGCGGAACAGAAGGCAAAGCTTACTGAATAGGCCGGGTACCGGATAAAGTGCCGCAGGTATAAAGTATATCGCATGCACCCCGATAAGATATTATGGCGGATGACGATGGATTAAGACAGATTTACAGCATTCCCGGTCTGTCGGCGATACGGCAGGGTTATATGTTCGCGAGGATGCGTCTCAGAAAAAGACCGGGAAAGAAGAAGGATTTTGCCGAAGAGTTCAAGAAAGCTGCCGAAGAGGGCGGCGAAGAAGAAAAGAAGGGAATCGACATAAAGGTATAAATTTCCCACCCGGGAATATATTTCCTAAAAAAGCAGGGGCACGGCATTCCGTGCCCCTGCTTTTTTATCTGGAACGCCGCTAATCAAGCCATTATTCTTTGGCATCGTTATTGCTTAATCTCTTTCAGCACAAGGAGGGTTTCGAATGTATAAAGGGATTTACACGGCGATAACAGGTTCCAACCTCAAGATGATGGAGCTCGACAATATAGCCAATAACCTTGCCAATGTAAGCACTAATGGATTCAAGAGGACGTCTTTCTCCAGCCGCCTCTACCCGATTATGGAGGGGCTTTCTCAGGTTGCACCGGCGACGCTTCCGGATGCAAGGGCGATGGCATGGACCGGAAAATCTGCTATCGATTCAGGACAGGGAATGCTGCAGATGACCGGCAATCCGCTTGATACCGCGATCAATGGAGAGGGCTTTTTTGTGGTCGATGTAAAGGGAGCGACCAATTTTACCAGGAACGGTTCCTTCACCATAGATAAAGACGGATTTCTGGCGACAAGCGGCGGACACAAGGTAATCGGCACATCAGACAAACCTATCAAGATCGGCAAAGATGCCAAGTCGGCCCCTCAGATAGCTACTGATGGTAGTGTATCTGTTGAGGGCAATATTGTAGGAACGATAAAAACGGTCAAGCTGGCTGACGTTCAGTATTTGTCGGAGTCCTTGTTTGCCGGAAAGAGCGCAGGCCCGGCAAATGCAGAGATAAAGCAGGGAAGCATCGAGCGGTCAAATGTCAATCCGTTGCGGGAGCTTGTCGCCATGATCACAGCTGAGAGGGAATTTCAGTCGATACAGCAGGTGATCAAGAGTTTCGACCAGCTGTCGCAAAGGGCAGTAACCGAAATAGCGAGGGTTTAAGGCTGATATGAGTAATAAACCAGTAATGATGGATGAGGAGGAAATGAAATGATCAGGGCACTCTTCAGTGCAGCCAGCGGCATGCAGGCCCAACAGATGAGCGTGGATGTAATTTCGAACAATATAGCCAACGTCAACACGGCAGGGTTCAAGAGAAGCAGGCCGGATTTCCAGGACCTTGTTTACCAAACCATGTCTACGGCAGGGGCTTCATCGACGCAGAGTACAACGATCCCGACAGGTATGCAATTGGGCCTTGGCGTAAAACCGGTTGCTATCCAGAAACTGCACACCCAGGGGGATTTTCAGAACACGGGCAACAGCCTCGACCTGGTCATCGAGGGTGACGGCTTCTTCCAGGTCACTAAGCCCGACGGTACTATAAACTATACGAGATCGGGTGCTTTCAAGCTAGACAGAGACGGCAAGGTCGTTAATTCTGACGGTTATCCCCTTGAACCCGCAGTTAACATACCCTCTAACACGACAAGCATCACCATCGGTACGGACGGGACAGTATCAGTTATGCAGGCGGGGAATTCTTCGCCCGTTCAGGTGGGTACTATTGAACTTGCGACTTTCATGAACTCGGGCGGTCTTCAAGCGAACGGCAAAAACCTCTTCTCAAACACGGATGCTTCGGGCGAGGCCACAACCGGCGCACCGGGGCTTGAGGGAAGGGGGACTATCCAGCAGGGGTTCCTGGAAATGTCGAATGTAAATGTAGTCGAGGAGCTTGCCAATCTCATCATCGCGCAGAGGGCCTTTGAAATGAACTCCAAGGCGGTCCAGACCGCGGACCAGATGCTCATGAATATCAACCAGATGAAGAGCTAATTATGAAACGGCACAATATAATAGGGCTTATAGTTCTGCTGCTGGGACTTTTCATGTCCGTCTCAGCCCAGGCCGGGAACAATGCGCTGTTGGATAAGATACAAGCAGCTGTGAAGGGGCATCTGGCAAGCACGGTGTCGGAGAAGGTCGAACTTGAGGAACTGAGAATAGTCAGGGGAGCTGAATATTTCGGCGGATCTAATGGCGATATGGCGATTCAGAACCTCTACATGGACGGTTACAGCGGCCGCAACAAGGTAGTCTATGCCGTATATCTTAAGGACAGCTCGTCGAAAACGGTCAATGTCGTAGTAGAGGTGTCTTACGATGTTTTTGCAGATGTGTATGTCACGGCAAGATCGCTGTCGCGCGGCGAGGTGCTTTCACAGGACGATTATTACGCAGTCAGGCAGAAGCTCTCAAAACTGCCTGCCGGGGCGGTTACCGACAAAAACCAGATCGAAGGTAAAATTCTCAAAGCCTCTGTCACCGACGGGGTAATCATACGGTCCAATTATCTACTTTCTTCGGCAACCGTCAAAAGAGGTCAGAAGGTGAACGTTATTGTGTCCGGCGAAAATGTCGTGATATCGGCTAAAGGGACGCTCAAAGGCGACACTCTAGTGGGAGAGGCGGCAAATGTCCTGTGTGACCTGACGAAAAAAGAGGTGAGCGGCATTCTCGTGTCGCCCACATTATTGAAGGTGAAGATATGAAAAAGATAAAACAAATAGGTAGGGGTGTATTGCAATACGCCCCTGCAAGTCTCTTGGTTCTTGCATTTCTTTCCGGTTGCTCGGGCTTGAAAGACGCGAGGGAAATAAAGAACGCGCCTATGCCTGCGAAATATTATGCGACCAGGGAAAATGAGCCTGTCTCTCAGGATGGTTCATTATGGAAAGATAGCGCTTCACTTTATGAAGACAGGAAGGCGCGAAGGGTCAACGACCTGTTGACTATTCTCATTGCAGAAAATGTTACCGCTACGAATACAGCATCTACAAATGACAGCCGTGACTCCACTGCAGATTATGCGGTTGCCGACCTGTTCGGTGCAAATACGGACTTCGGAATACAGGCGTTGCCTCTTTTGAAAAAATTATATCCGGCCACGAAGTTTACCCCTACTGCTTCGGGAAGCTCAAAATCTAAATTTGCAGGTAAGGGAGATACATCGAGGAAGGGAAACATAACAGCTACTATTACGGCAAAGGTAGTCGAGGTGCTGCCCAACACCAATATGGTGGTCGAATCGAGAAAAGAGGTCGTAGTGAACAATGAGAAACAGATAGTTGTCCTCAGAGGGATTGTAAGACCCGATGATATATCGACCAGCAATACTATCATATCCACTTTTGTTGCCGATGCGCAGATATATCTGGTCGGAGACGGAGTACTCGCCGACAAGCAGTCGCAGGGCTGGCTGGTCAGGACGCTGGATAGCGTGTGGCCCTTTTAACGAGTGCAGAGATGAAAAATCGTAAGCTGGCAGGGAAATTGCATTGTAGTGGTGTGTATCAAATCCTAATGAAGGGCGAAAAGACAGAAGGGGGACCGCAGGTCATGAGAAAGTCGATAAGAAAATCACACTACGTGTTTGGAACGCTGGCCGTTCTCCTGACTTTTCTCCTGACCTCTTTTGCAGCTTCCGACGTCAGCGCAGAGCGCATAAAGGACATCGCTTCCTTTTCAGGTATCAGGGACAACGAGATCATGGGCTATGGACTCATTGTCGGACTTAACGGTACGGGCGATAAAGACGGGACATATCTTTTCCAGCCCTTTGCGAATATGCTGAACCGTATGGGCATCAATGTCAACCAGGCCGACATCAAAGGCAAGACGAAGAATATAGCCGCCGTGATTGTAACCGCAAAGCTGCCGACAATGGTCAGGCCCGGCTCCACGGTTGATGTACAGGTCTCATCAATAGGTGATGCAAAAAGCCTGCAGGGCGGAACTCTCCTGATGGCCCCGCTGAAAGGTCCGGACGGTAATGTCTATGCAGTAGCACAGGGGCCTATTTCGATCGGGGGCTTTGCCGCCGGCGGAGGGGGAACATCTACTGTAAAGAACCATCCGAACGTGGGCATGATTCCCAATGGGGCCATTGTTGAAAAGGAAGTGCCGGTCCAGCTGAATCGCAAAAGCAGGCTGGAACTGCTGCTTGCGGCACAGGACATAACTACATCCAAAAGGATCGCAGACAAGATTAATGAGCAGTTCAAGTCGGATATCGCAAAAGCGGAGACGCCATCACTGATTGCCCTCAATGTACCGCAGGACTATTCAGGCAAGGTGCTTGATTTCATGTCAAAAATTGAACTGATGGATGTGGTCGTCGATATGCCGGCGAGGGTCATCGTCAATGAGCGGACTGGTACTGTGGTTATCGGTGAGAATGTACGGATCAGTCCGATAGCACTCGCGCACGGAGGCCTTACGATCGAGATCAAGACAGAGTTCCAGGTATCCCAGCCCCAGCCGTTTGCGCCCAAGAAGGCCCAGACGGTGGTCGTGCCTAAAGAAGAGGTCAAGGCTGAAGAGAAGAAGGGATTTCTTATGGAGGTGCAGGGCACTACCATCGGTGAATTGATCAAGGCCCTGAATGCACTCGGAGTCACCCCGAGGGACCTCGTTGCGATACTTCAGGCGATAAAGGCCGCTGGAAGCCTAAAGGCTGAATTGGTGCTGATGTGATCAACACTTTGTTGAATGACACAATGTATTCGCCTAACCTGGATGAGTCGGTACGGGCGGGCCTGGGCAAGATATCAGATCCTGATAAGGCCGGAAGACAGGTAGAGCAGGTCTTTCTCGGAGAGTTGCTCAAGAATATGCTCGAAAATACCGAGTTTGGCAAAGATAAAATGGTGTCCAGCTACATGCCTTACATTACAGGCGAAATCGCCAAATCTCTTTCGGAGAGGGGGATCGGCATCCATGACTTCCTGATGAAAAGCCCTTCATTCAGGGACATGGTGTCGGAGAAGGATCATTCCGAAGGCGCCGAAAATAAAGTGAACGGGCAGGTCAAGGATAGCTTGAAATTGAAAATGCCTGGCGGCGGGAAGATTTCTTCCAGCTATGGACCGGGGATGAAGTGAGCGGTTAAGGGCGGTAGACCCCGCCGGGAGATTGGTTAAGTTTTTTTCAGAGCCTCCGATAACTTAGTATAATACTATGGCCATAGGATTATACGAAAAGGAGGACAGGGAAAATGAGGATCACAGATAAGGTCGATGTCGGCGGGGTCAACTTTCAAAAACCTGATAAAACGAGTGGAAAGGCTAGTGAGGGGAAGTCGGGAGAGGGCGCGGCGAAAGATGACCAGATAACCCTCTCAGGAACGGCCAAGGAAATAGGGCGGCTTCAAACGGCTGTCAGCAAACTGCCTGATATAAGGGCCGACCGGGTAGAAGAGTTACAAAATGCCATTAACTCAGGAACATACAATGTTAAAGGAGATGCCGTCGCCGGCAAATTACTAAAAAATGCAATCATCGACAAACTCATATGACGATCTGATAACCATTCTCGAACAGGAGTTTTCCCTGTGTTCCGATATGGTGACACTCCTCCAGGATGAAAAGGACGTGATAACGGGCCTTGACACCGGGGCACTGGACAATCATCTAAGGGAAAAGGAACTGGTTGCCGCCAAGATAACCGTTTGTGAAGAGGCGAGGGAAAGGATGCTGCAATCCCTCGGCATGCCTGACAAAACCCTGTCCGAAGTCGCCGTTGCTGCCGGTCCTCTGTATTCCGACCATCTTTCGTCTCTTGCCTCACGGTTTAAATCCATAGCTCATAGTATCGCCGAATTGAATACCCTCAACAGCTTGCTGATAGAAAAATCACTTTATTATGTCAATAGTTCTCGGAATTTTCTGAAGACGTTCGGCATAAATCCCAGCAGCAGAATATCACTGGAGGCATAATGTCAATCCTGGGAATATTAAACATAGGTACCACAGCCCTCCTGGCGTCAAAGAGCGCTTTGAATACCACTTCCAATAACATCGCAAACGCCTCCACCCCCGGATATACGCGTCAAAGCGTGGTATTGTCGAGTCTACCGTCAGGGTTGACCAGTAACACGGGGACAAGCGGCCTCGGAGTCTCGGTTTCCGATATTACTCGTATGTATGACTCTTTCACGTCGCTCCAGCTCAGGACAGAAAAATCGGCTTCTTCTTACTGGAATGCATATTCGAATTATGCCGGATCTGTTGAGAATATTTTCAATGAGACGTCGGATACCGGCATAGGACCTGCCATAACCAATTTTTTCAACTCCTGGCAGCAGGTAGCCCAGGACCCCGGGAGCACTGTGCAGAGGACTTCCCTGATCAACGCGGGACAGTACCTTGCTTCACGCGTTAGCGGCGCTTATAATAATCTTGCCGATCAGCAGGCACAGATTTATAAAAGCAGTCAGGATCTTGTAACCCAGGTTAACAACATCTCCCAGCAGATATACAACCTGAATGAAAAAATAGTCTCGTCGCCCGGCGCCCTCGATTTGAAGGACCAGCGTGATAACCTGGTGGAACAACTCAACCAGACCACCCGCGTGAGCACCATCGAGGACGGCAGCGGAAGATATAACATATATTTAGGCGGGACGGCCCTTGTGGATGCAACCGGTTCATATAACATGGCTGTTTCGCTCGACATCAATAACGCCATGCAATTCAGTGTCGGCAGCACGAATGTGAATAGCTCGATGAGCAGCGGGCAGCTGAAAGCCAACCTCGATGCGAGGGATACGACTATCGCCGGCTATATAGACCAGCTGAATACATTTGCGACCGATTTCAGCAATGCTATTAACAATCAGCAAGCTGCAGGCTTTGATCTTAACCGTACTGCGGGAACTAATTTCTTTTCCGTGCCATCAGCCCAGTATGCTGCACGTGACATGAGAGTGCTCATTAGCGATCCGAATGCCATTGCAGCGTCAGGTTCTGCTGCCGGCGTCCCCGGGGACAACACTAACGCCCAGGCTTTTGCCGATCTTGCAAATTCAGGTATTATCGGAGGCAGCACACCTATTGATTTCTACAGTAAAATTGTCGCTGATGCGGGCGCTGATGCCCAGTCGGCTAATACCTATGTGAAATTTCAGACATCCCTGGTGAATCAGCTCGAAACGCAGAGACAGGCGACATCAGGCGTAAGCCTCGACGAAGAGGCGGTGAATCTGGTCCAGTATCAGAAATCTTTCGAGGCAGCGGCCAAAATGATCAGCGTCGGCAACGATCTGCTCGACACAATTATCGGGATGGTCAGATAAGGAGGCTTATAATGAGAATTACAACGCAGATGATGTACTCGCAGTTCAATGCCGACCTCCAGACCACTATGGATTCTATCTATAGGACAGACGAGCAGATAGCTACCGGCAAGAAATTGAACAGGCCTTCGGATGACCCCGCTGCGGTTTCGAGTATTACATCTGAGAAGGCACAACTAAGCGTATTTGCAGGATATCAGGATGCGGTGGGAAGTGCCACACTATTACTTAACGCCACGAATTCCTCCCTCGGCAACCTGCATACTCTTATTACGAATGCCAAGCAAATCGGTACTAATGCTACTTCTGCGTCGCCGCAGGACTTGGCGACCTATGTATCTATGATCGACAACGTGATCCAAAGTGCCATGGGCGTCGCAAATACGAAGGTTGGCGACAAGTATATTTTTTCGGGATACGGAACAGACCAGCCTGCCGTCGATACTGCGACCGGCACACTTACCGCAACATCTACGGCAAATCTTATTTCTATGCAGATAAATACAGGCGTATCGGTCAATGTGAATGTTACAGCTGCAGGACTGATTTCGTCTGCAGCCCCGTTGGATAATACGACTGTAATCGGGGCGATGACCTCACTCAGGACTGCAATTCAGGCCAATGATCAGGCAGGTATTCATACTGCGCTGACAGCTCTAGATACCCTCTCGGCGAGCGTTCTGACCTCGCAGGCCGAAATTGGCGTGAGGATGAACAGGATGGACCTGGAGAAACAATATCTGACTGCCAGAGATTCGGATGTCACCAACTCCGTCTCCGACAAACTAATGCTTTCCGATGTTGAGATTGCGAAGCTTATTACCGATGCACAGCAGAAACAGACCTCGCTGCAAAGCCTCAGGAGCATTACGTCTGGGTTCCTCCAGACAAGTCTCTTTGATTTTCTGAAATAGTTCAACTTTCCCGCAAACAGAAAAGGCCACTTCCAAATGGAGAGCGGCCTTTTCTATTGGGACTTATTATCTTTCAGGCTATCTGTGATATGCCGCTGTATTGATCCGCCGACTGATCCATGCCGTTCTTGTAGGTATCTATGCCTGAGAATTTGAACATGATATGAGAAGGGTCAAGAGTTCCGTCGCCCACGGCGTTTTGAGTAATCTTGAATGATACGCTGGCAGTCAAGGTATCTGCATTATAGATTACGCTGATCGGCAGTGGTGAGATATTTGCTTCAGTAGGTCGGCTCGGCAGTCCCCAATTGTACGCTCCTCCGGGATCCGCATAACCTGACCTGCTGATGAGCCAATTTGAGATATTCTGCACTGACGTAGGATCCATGTCTTTGCTGAAGATGAAGTTCATGGTGTACATATGTGAGGAATCGGGAGCTGTAAGGGATGAATCCATAGTCGAAAGAGCGGTCCCCATTCCTAATGAAGCATTGAATCCGCTTGTGTTGAACGCTGCAATGAATTTCGGCGCGGAGACCTGAACGAGGTAATCCTGAAGCTGGGCAGACTGCGATTGGTCGACGCGAGAGAGAATATCAACCTGCTCCTTCGCCTTGTCGGTTTGCTTCATGTCGGCATAGGTCTTTCCGAGTTCGAGATGAGCATCCATAAACTTTCCATTTATCTGTATCGACTTGTTTAATTGAGCTACTGCGTCATCGTATCGCCCCATCTTGTGGTAGTCTTGTCC
>JBGOVD010000153.1:0-5513 GCA_041477935.1 Dissulfurispiraceae bacterium
CATACAGTGCCCGTCAGGCCAAGTAGTGGCAATTACAATTAAGCCCCGAAAGCTCGTGCCAGCTCTTTGTGTACGATCTCTCCGCCGTATGTATTTAGTGCGCTTTTTATGGCGAGATCTTCGTTGATCGTCTTTTCTATCCCGCTTGCTGCTATGGTTTTTATGTACGGGAGGGTTGCATTCGTCAGCGCCAGGGTTGATGTCCTGGGATAAGCTCCAGGCATGTTTGCGACCATGTAATGCAGGATGCCGTCCACTTCGTAAACGGGATCATCATGCGTGGTAGGCCTCGATGTCTCTGCGCAGCCGCCCTGATCGACGGATACATCTACAATCACTGCGCCCTTTTTCATCGTTCCGAGCATAGCTCTTGTTATAAGCACCGGCGTCTTACCGCCCGGTATTAGCATCGCTCCGATAACAATGTCCGCGTCACGTATCTCTTCTCTGACATTGTGGAAGGATAACGGCAGCGTCCTGACTTTCCCCATGAAGACCTCGTTCAGCCGTTCAAGCCTCGCTATACTCTTGTTGATAACAACGGTTTCCATCTCGAGGCCCGCACATACCCGTGCGGCATTGAAGCCTACGGTGCCGGCCCCCAGTATGAGGGTTTTTGCAGGCTTGACACCGGCCATGCCCGTAGGCAGAACACCTGTGCCCCCGTGCGGTTTCTGGAGATAATATGCCCCCGCCAGGGGGGCCATTCGGCCAGCGACCTCGCTCATCGGCAGAAGCAGAGGGAGCATATTATCTTTCTGTAAAGTTTCGTATCCGAGAGAGGTGATTTTTTTTCTGAGAAGTAATTGTGTGAGTTCCCGGTTGGGCGCCAGGTGCAGGTATGTAAAGATCGCGCAACCGTTGCGCAAAAGATCGTATTCAGCAGGAATAGGCTCCTTCACCTTAACAAGGAGGTCGGCCTTTGAAAAGACTGTCTGCCTGTCGACTACGTCGGCATCGGCTTCCATGTAATGCTCATCCGAAAAACCGCTTCCCTCGCCGGCGCCGGTCTCAATAAGAACAGTATGACCTTCATGCTTCAGTTCTTCGACACCTGACGGCGTCATTCCTACCCGATACTCGTGAGTCTTTATCTCTTTGGGAACACCGATGATCATGATCAACTCCTTCCCGAATAAATGATTGCGATAGGTCTGTGATAATTATACTGGTAAATTGTCTGGTCTGTCCGAAGAATTGAAAGGGGAAAAACGAGCCGGCAGATTATCTGAAAAAAAGGAGCTGATTTATGTGTTCCGCCGGATGGTCATTCCCAGGAAACAGTCATGTCCTTGCCGCGATTTTTTGCTTGATAGAGTGCTTTGTCCGCGCATCTGATGAGTTCTTCTTTCATCGGACCGCATTCGGGATATGTGGCGACCCCGCTGCACAGGGTCAGCTGTTTTTTGTGATAGATTTTCCATGTCGGTTTGATATTGCGTTTTATATTCTCCCTGATTCTTTCCGAGACGCGGAAAGCCTCCGCTTTCGGGGTCTGAGGCATAATAATCGCAAATTCTTCGCCTCCGAACCTGGCCAGTATATCGTGAGACCTTACCGCGCTGGTCATTATAAAGGCCACTTCTTTCAGTATGTTGTCTCCTGCGATGTGACCCTCGGTGTCGTTAAAGGGTTTGAAGTCGTCGATGTCCAGAATCGCGAGGGATAGAATAAGATTGTATCTTTTGGCCCTCAGGAATTCCTCTTCAAGACGGATATCGAAGTATCGTCTGTTGAAAAGGCCGGTGAGGGCGTCGGTCATCGAAAGTTTCTTCATTTCCTCGAGCGTGTCGTTGCAAACGCTGAGTTTAAGGAGGGCGGATGCCTGCAATATGAAAGGTGAAAGCAGGGAAATATCACTCTGCGCAAAAGAGACACCTGAACGCTTATCGCTCAGGTTTAAAACACCGATGATTTCGTCGGCCACTTTTAAAGGCAAGCTCAGCGACGATGAGGTCTTGTAGTGAGATCTCGGCGCAGATCCATAATTCTTTATTGCCGCCTCTCCATTGATCAGGGCCGGCATGCCGTGTTCATAAACCTTACCCGAGATCCCTTCCCCTTTCCGCACTCTCACATTTTCCATGAGCCAGCGGTTGATTCCCCTGGATGCCCGGACTTCCAGCATCTCTTTGTCGAATGGCATCATTAAGGAGCATTTTTCGGCATCTGCAAGATTCGACGCCTCGCTCACAATGCCCTCGTAGAGACGGCCGCGTTCCTGATAGAGCGAATAGAGGGAGGATGCCTGTATGGAAAGCACCTTCAGGCGGTCGGATGTCAGTTCCAGTTCTTCCCTTTTTCTCCGTATCCCGCATAGATAGGCGGTGAGTTTGCAGAGATTGGTTATTGATTCACATGTCTCCTTGTCGAGCTGGGAGTTGAAAATGGCTAAAACTCCGAGCAGGCCGGCTTCGGTGGAGAAAGGGAAGAGGGTCACAAGGTCGATGTCCTCCGGAAATCCTGCATGGAGGAGTTCGTGACTGTTCATTGTGGAAACAGATGTCTCATCTGAAGTCGCCTTGGTTATCAGGCGGTTGTCAACCGAAATGCTCAGGTCCTGAATGAGTTCCTTATTTCTGCCCTCGCTGACCTCGGGATGATATTGGCCGTCCTTCCTGACAAAAAAAGCTGCTGTGTCTATTTCGAACAGGAAAATAACTGCATCGATTACTATCTGGTAAATATTACGCACCGAATAATCGGAATTGATGTCCGACATAATACTTATAATAGTTCTTGACTGCTGGGAATATTTGTTTAGCCTGCCAATATCAAATTCAGAGGTGATCAGTGTTTGAAGAATAGACCGGGCGTGTCCCAGGACGGCTGTGATTTCTTCAGACGAGTAGATGCGAATATCTTTGAGCCAATCTTCTTCAGTCCTTGCTGTAATACCCAGTGCCCTCCCGTGATCGCTGAAGTAGAATCTTTTGAAATCGGCCCCGGATGTATAGAATGCTTCCGCAACGGCAGTCATGGTTGTTCCTTCGTAATGCAAAGGGATGAACGCATGGTATTGCCCGGTAAACCCCTGAACAATAAAGGGATCCTGTCTGACAAGGGCGAGCTTGAGTTGTCTGTCTAGGAAGGTATTGTAAGGGACCTGCACTTTGCTGTTTGCTTTGAGAATGGACACCAGTCTGTCCTCTGTCGTCGAGGTTGTCAGCAATTGCTGCTTGTCATCGTAAAGAGTAAAATGCATTCCCGTCAGGCCCGACAGGGAGTCGAGCCCTTTCGCTATTGCCTTAACAATCATAGTTTTCCGTATCGTCCGCTTAATGCATGACCATTAATCATCCCAGTATCCACCCGGCTGGTAATCACCATAATGAATTATAGCTGATACGAAACGGCAAATCATCGCATAATCAAGCAAAAAAAGCATAAAACAGAAGAATTTACGAGTTTGGTGACTGCCGTCACGAAAAAGATGCAAAATTATGCTGCCGGGACGATGTATTCTATCGGCTCGACATAGTTTCTCGTCCTGATGTATCATTATTGCTAGCAATTTACCGTTGCATAACCTGGATGGGAGGATGTCCGCAAGTCTTTATAATGTGGAAATGATCGCCTGATGGAAGAACGCATGGGAATGAAGGAAAGTATCGCTGCCTACTTCAAGGTCGACAAGGAATTGATCATTGTCTTTCTACTGGTGGCTATAACTGGTTTTATCTTTTTCTTCATCTCCAACCAGCGCGCTTTTCTGAACTTTTTTTATCTCCCTGTAATTGCCGGCGCATTTTTTTTCGGCAAAAGATACGCGACGCTTTCTGCCACTCTCTCCGTCCTTCTTATCGTACTTATCTCATTGGTTTATTCCGATAACTTCCTGATTGTTTCAAAAGATCCGCTATCTAAATGGCTGGATATCGGCACCTGGGGCGGGTTTCTTATCATTACCGGATATTGTATCGGGCATCTCTATGAAAAGAAAGAACGGGCACTTGAGGACATCAAGAAAACGTATCGGGGCATATTGGAGATGCTCTCTCTCATCATCGATTCAGTCGACCAGGAGACACAGAGTCATTCAAACAGGGTTTCTACGATAGCTGTCATGATTGCTCGCGCCATGAGGCGGCCCGAACATGAAATCGAGAACATCAGGGCAGCGGCACTGCTGCACGATCTCGGAAAACTGGGAGTGAGTAATGAAGTTTTGCAGAAGATAGGGACACTTACCGAAGATGAGCGTGAACTCATACGGAGCCATACCATGCGCGGTGCTGAGATTATCAAACCGGTCGGAGGAAAGGTCGTACAGATATTACCTTATATCATCTACCATCATGAACAGTATGACGGCACCGGCTATCACAAACTGATCGGAGAAGATATCCCGCTGGGGGCCAGGATCATCGCGGTTGCCGATGTATACGATGCCCTGATGTCCGACCGTCCGTACCGCAAAGGAGTTTCGCCTGCAGCCGCACGGGAACACATCATAGAGAACGCGAGTAAGTATTTCGATCCGGTCGTCGTTAATGCCTTTGTATCAATCGTTCCGCAACTTGAATCATTGACCCTGCATAAACTCTAGAATATCTGTCGTTAACCATGGGCGGAAAAGAGAGCGCTCAGACTCTTCCCAATCTTTGCCCCTGTCGGATATTTCTGGTAAACTTAGCCTAAACATCATTTAACTCTTCAACTGAATTCAGAGGTGCGCGATGAAAGTGGCGACTGCAGCCGAGATGCGAGAGATCGACAGGGTGACAATAGAGAAATTGGGGCTTCCGGCCCTGGTACTGATGGAGAGGGCCGGGGTTGCAGTGGCGGCAAAGGTGGGTGAGTTATTCTCCGGCAGAAAAGTGGTGGTCCTTTGCGGCGGCGGGAACAACGGAGGAGATGGACTCGTAGCGGCCAGGAATCTATGGAACAGGGGGTATCATGTGAAAGTCATGCTGCTCGCCAAGGCCGATATGCTAAGCCCCGACTGCAGGAAGCAGTACCAGATTGCAAAAAAAATGGGCGTTCAGATCGATTTTCGAACGGTCCTTAACAGCGCGGACCTGCATGGCGCCCTTGTTATCGACGCAGTCTTCGGCACCGGTCTGGGCCGGGCTGTCAGCGGAGAAATGGCCGCCATGTTCAGGTTTGTCAATGATTCCGGCGTGCCGGTGGTTGCCGTTGATATTCCATCGGGCATATCGTCCGATAGCGGTGAAATACTCGGTGAGGCGATCAGGGCCGGTCATACGGTGACTTTCGGGCTCCCTAAACGGGGGCATTTTCTTTATCCCGGCGCTGAATATTCGGGGCGTCTCTTTATCGAAGATATCGGTTTTCCTGCTGAGTTGCTTCGGTCAGGCTCTATCAGGACTGAACTGATGTGCGGCGAATCTGCCAAAGTTATTTTGAATGAAAGACCCCGCAATTCTTTTAAGGGTGATTACGGTCATGTCCTTGTAGTGGCGGGATCCAGAGGCAGGACGGGTGCAGCGATAATGACTGCAAGGGCATGCATGAGAGCAGGTTCCGGACTTGTGACGCTGGGAGTGCCC
>JBGOVD010000127.1:0-6236 GCA_041477935.1 Dissulfurispiraceae bacterium
GATCTCTTTCTTGCCCATATTCGTGGTCTGCCTGAGCGGCAGTGCTATGTTTTCAAAAACCGACATGGAATCGAACAGGGCATTATTCTGGAACATATAACTTATCTTACTGCGGTATCCGTCCCATTCGCGCTTCTTCATCTCACGGACCGGCTTTCCTCTGAAGAGTATGCTCCCCTCATCCGGCGAGAGTAAGCCGATGATGTTTTTAAGGAGGACGCTCTTGCCGCTGCCGCTCTTTCCGATAATCGTTGTAATCTGGTTCTCATAAATAGAGAGATTTGCCTTGTCGAGGATAATCTTTTCGTCAAAGCGTTTGGTGACATCTCTGAACTCTATCAATGGCGTATCCATTCGGGCCTCTACATAAGAAATGAAGTAACGACGTAATCCGAAACAAGAATCATGACGCATGAGATCACTACTGCCGATGTGGTCGAAATGCTCACGCTCTTTGCGCCGTAGCTGTCGGTACGGAGGTGAGTGAAGTAGCCCTGATAACAGCAGGTAGTTGCCACGAGCACGGCAAAGATGAGTGACTTGATGAAGCCGCCCCTGATATCTACGATGTTTACATAGGTATGGATTCGATAAAAGTAAGCGCCCTTGTCCACACCGAGAAGGACAACACCGGTGAGATATCCTCCGAGTATTCCGAGCAGATCAAAGAAGGCTGTCAGCAAAGGGAAGCTGATGATTGCAGCGGCTATACGCGGACTGATGATATAGCGCTGCGGGTCTATCCGCATAGTATAGAGGGCGTCGATCTGTTCGGAAATGCGCAGGATACCGATTTCAGCCGTCATGGCAGAACCGGCACGCGCGGTTATCATAATCGCGGTAAGGACAGGGCCAAGTTCCCGGATGAGGGTGAGGGCGACTACCGAACCGAGGACCCCTTCAGAGCCGAATTTTGTCAGGGTATAGAAAAGCTGAAGACCGAGCACCATGCCTGTGAAGAGGCCGACGAGCATAACGATATTTGAAGACTTGGCCCCGATAAAATAAACCTGCTGGATAATCTCCCGTATCTGTTTTGGCCGGAAGATCTTTAGAAAGGCAAGCGTAAAGAAGATCACTATAACGCCTAAATTGTTTATACCCTTAATTGTTCTCTTGCCGAGATAATCAAAGAAGTCTCTTAATGAAATGTTTTTTATCGCGGATTCCATCATTCTAGTATTCTATCCCTTTTTAACTGTCCCCACAATGGGGCTACAGGATAACACTTCTGGTGGAGGTGGGTTTACTTTTTCCCCTGAATTACAAATACGGGATTTTGGGCAGAGAAAAAATGACCATCTCCTATGGATTTCATCCGTGATACCGAAATCTGGGAAGCCTCTACCGAATATCCGGCTTTCTTAAGGGCAGCGATGGCAAGCGTAAAGGTTTCAAGAGTAGCAGCGTTAACAACGATGACACCTGACGGCATGCGACTTGAAACATGAGAAATGATGTCGTCGATCCTGCCGCCGCTGCCGCCGATAAAAACTCTGTCGGGAGCCGGGAGGCCGGACAAAACTTCCGGTGCAGCTCCTTCGGCGATCTCGACGTTCGGGAGTCTGAACCGGGCACGGTTTTGGTTTATGGTGGCAATCTGCTCTTCGTCCTTTTCGACGGCATAGACGCGGAGGTCCGGGCATAGACGTGCCGCTTCCATAGACAACGATCCGGATCCGGCGCCTATGTCCCACAAAATCCCGGTCGCAGGCAGCCTCAGCCTGTGAATCGCAGCAGCTCTCACTTCATCCTTGGTGATCAGTCCGCGCGAATGTTTAATCTCGACTTCGGTCAATCCGAACCTGGTGCCGGGATATAGCGCGGAGGATCGGAAGCCGGGAAGATCGGAAGGCGCTTCCGCACTATTCGTGATAATGACTACATTCGGATCTGAAAAAGAGAGAGCTGCTATCTCGGACGCCGACCCCTCAGTCACCCGTTCACCGGCATAGCCGAGTTTTTCGCAGACGTAAAGCCTGAGAGCAGTAAGAAGTCCTGCATCGCAATTTGAGATAAGAGCTTGTGCAATAGCAGAAGGATTATTGATCTTGTCGGTAAGGATGCCGATTCTTTGATGCCGGACCGACAGAGATGGGATATCGCCGAGGCGATACTCAAGCTTTCTCCTGCGGTTCGGATCAGGCCCCCCGTGCAGACTCATCAACAAGGCATCGTCCCATGGTTCTTTGATACGTGAAAATGCCAGTTGCATACTGGACATGTCCGGCATTATTTCACACAGGTCCTTTCCGAATTCTTCCAGTGCTCTTCTCCCGATGCCGAAGAACATCGGGTCTCCGGAAGCGAGAAGAGTGATATTCGACGTCTCGTCTCTATTGAGCGTGGCTTTCATAAAGTCTATCGTTTCGCCGACATTGTTGATGACACGAATCCTGTCGCTTACGGCAGCATATTCCTCATAGAGCGAAAAGACGTCGAAAAGCCTTCCGGACGCCAGAATTGTCCCGGATTTCAGGATGATCTCCCGAGATCTTTTGTCGAGCGGTTTGTATCCAATGCCGATGACGAATATTCTTGTCATGACCATGATTTCGACTGTGCCCGCCTGCTAAGGAGGCGCCGCCAGTCTATGAGATATCTACCATCTCAAGATCGAAGGTAAGGTCCTTGCCGGCGAGAGGGTGGTTGGCGTCGAGCGTGACCGAATCCTCGTTAACTGACGTGATCATTGCATCGATAGTTCCACCGTCAGGATGTCTCAGGCAGATCATTACCCCTTCCTTAGGTTCGATGTCGGGAGGGAATTGTGTTTTGTCGACATTCATTGCGAGGTCGTCACGGTAAGTTCCGTATGCCTCCGCCGCAGGTATCCTGACTGTCTTTGTATCGCCGACCGCCATTCCCGTCACCGCATCTTCGAATCCCTTTATGAGGCCTCCTCCTCCCAGTGTGAATTCGAGCGGCTCGCGCTCCCTGGAAGAATCGAATACGGTGCCGTCATCGAGCTTGCCCGTGTAGTGGATTTTTATAGTGCTGCCGTTTTCCGCCTGCTTCATTAAACTCTCCTTATTATCGGATATTAAATATATAAATAAACTTAGCCGTGCACTGATTCTATTTTAAGCTTTTGCCCGAATTTTGTGAAGCGCGAATTTGCTTTGGTCTGGGATAAAATAGGGTGATGGCTGCCAAGGGTTGATAATAAAGGGTTTCAGCGTAGTGATGCCGAGTGGCGGAATGCGCAAGCGGTTGATGTTGCTGATGAAATCGATTGACAAGAGGAGGATAGTTCGGTGATAATCCAGCATATAGTGATGTTGAGATGACATCATAATTTATCAATGATCATGGAGGTTGCATAATGGCAGTAGCAAAAAAGGTTGTCAGGAAAGCCGTGAAGACCGTTAAGGCTGCTGAGAAGAAAGTCGTTAAAAAGGCAACGACCGTTGCAAAGTCCGCTGAAAAGAGTGTCGCGAAGAAGGCATCTGCTACCGTCAAGGACGTTAAGAAGGTTGTTAAGAAGGTTGCAAAGGTTGTCAAGGCAGTCGAGAAAAAAGTTGTGAAAGGCGTGAAGGCGGCCGAGAAAAAGACCGTTAAGAAAGTGACTGCTGCTGCCAAGGCAGTAAAAAAGAAAATTAAATAGATTTAATGGATACTGGAGAAGTCCCCGGACGGTTTAGTAGCCGGTGTTTCAATTGCTGTACGCGATGACTTCTCCGTCGTAGGCAACAAGAACTGCACTGAGATTTACAGGGTCTGCGATGTCCGAAGCGTAGGACTTTGCGGCATTGCAGACCTTAATCAGTGCCTCCTGATGATCTGCCGAGTTTGCAATCAGGTAATCTAATATCTCGCGAGCAGTATTGAACTCAGCCGCCTTAGGAACACTCACTCCGATGCTGTTAAGAAAGTCCGCTGCTTTCCCTAAATCGATTGCTCCGTGTCTCACATGTGTCTGCGGCGTCGCCATGGCGATCTTGAGCATCTTCGCCCATTGGGCACAGAGATAGATATTCGAAAAGCGCCGCGCTGCGGCCTCGCGCAGGGAAAATTCCAGGTAGTCTCCCATCATCACATAAGATTCTTCAGGAAGACTGTATTTCTTCATATGCGCCTTTTCGGAAGTCCTCCCGGCCGAGAGTATTATTTCGGTGCGTCCCATGGCCTTGGCGACATCCATGGATGATGAGATCGTTGCGGTCCATGCCTCGGAGGAAAGAGGCCGCACAATCCCGGTTGTGCCGAGGATGGAAAGGCCGCCGATAATGCCGAGCCTTTCATTAAGGGTCTTCTTTGCCAGCAACTCGCCATTCGTAACCGATATGGTGATCTCGACAGCAAGATCCGCAGGATGAGGAGCGGCGAGAGATAGGGTTTCGAGCACGGCGTCCCGTATCATCCGTCGGGGAACGGGATTGACGGCCGGTTCACCGACGGCGATGGCCAGTCCGGGCTTTGTCACCATACCGACACCTTTGCCGCCTTTGATGATCACTCTCTCGCTTCCGATCTGCTGAACTAATCTTGCTTCAGCAACTATTTCCGCACCGTTGGTAACATCGGGATCATCCCCGGCATCCTTGATGACTGAAGCGAAATAAGTATCCTGATCGCAATCGCCTGACCTGTGAATCCTGAAGGTCGCCCTGCTGCCGTCGGGAAGGGGAATGTCTACTTGTAGGGGCGTTGCATGCAACGCCCCTACGGCAATCCGCGCGGGAGCATTATGATACGCCTCTGCCAATAATTGTGTCGCCGCTTTCGCGGCCGCTGCAGCGCAAGCGCCCGTGGTATAGCCTGAACGAAGTTCTCTTTTTTTCATTTACATCTCTATGCCGGTCCGCGCCTTGACGCCTTTTTGCATATAATGTTTTATTTCCTTCATCTCGGTCACCAGATCGGCCTTATCGACGACCCGCTGGTCGGCATATCTTCCTGTAAGCACTAGCTCAACCAATGGCGGTTTGGCGTCGAGGATTCTCAGCAGGCGGTCGACATCTACAAGCCCGGCATGTACTGCAACATTGATCTCATCCAGTATCACTACATCATATGCGGCCGATGAGATTGCCTGATCGATTTCATCCAATCCCTTGCGCGCCGCCGCAAGTTCTTCCTCCGTGCGTTCATGGCACTTCAGAAAGCCTGTTCCGAATTGTCTGACGGTGATCAGATCGCTGAAGCGCCCAAGGGCTTTATGTTCGCTGCATATTCTCTTCTTGACGAATTGGGCGAAATAGACTCTGTGCCCGGCACCGGCAGCGCGTATCGCGAGTCCGAGCGCAGCGGTTGTCTTGCCTTTCCCGGCGCCGGTATAGACCTGGATATATCCTTTTCTCATCTCTTTAATCTTTCGATTTAGAGGCGACTTTCAATATTTCCCGCCGCGCCTCGCCGATGGTAAGAGGTAACTTATCAAAGGGCAATTTATCCTTGTGCTTGAGACTGTGGATCAGCTCCGCAATATGGGGCAGTCTGAGCTTCACGTTCGCCATCTCTTCGGGCGCCGTGAATACATCCTCCGGAGTACCTCCCCTCACAATTGCACCCTTGCTCAATATGTAGAGCTTATGCAGGAAGAGCGGAACGAGATCGACGCTGTGCGTAGCCATGACTATCGTAACTCCGTCCTCCCTGTTCAGTTTTTGAAGGAGATGCATCATCCGATACTCGCCCATGGGATCGAGGCCCGCAGTTGGCTCGTCGAGGAGAAGAATATCATGGCCCATCGCGAGAAGACCTGCAATGCAGATCCTCTTCTTCTGTCCGAAGCTGAGGTTATGGATCGATTTCTTTGCATATCCCGACATGTCTACTGCTGCAAGGGCGCTTTTTACCCTCTCCGAGACGTCCTTTTCGGGGAACCCCATGTTAGTGGGGCCGAATGCTACATCTTCGAAGACTGTAGATGCAAACAGCTGGTCATCGGGATTTTGAAATACGAGACCAACTTTTCTGTATATTTCTTTCGGCGCGAGTTTTCGTATATCCATCCCGTCGAGAAGAACATCACCCTTGAAATCTTTCATCAGGCCGTCCATAACTTTAAGCAGTGTGGTTTTGCCGGAACCGTTCGAGCCAAGTATGCCCGCAAATTCACCCTCTTTTATATCGAGGGCCATTGCAGACAGGGCAGTGGTTCCATCGGGATACGCATACGAATCGACCCTGACCGACAAACGCGTCCGCGGCGTGGTATTGCTGTCACAGTTACGTTTTGTCATATCTTCCACACCGCTCCCATGATAATGATGAAGATGATCGAGCATGCC
>JBGOVD010000225.1:0-4496 GCA_041477935.1 Dissulfurispiraceae bacterium
ATGCAGATGTTTTCATCCCTGACCGACGCCGATATAGCTACCTTTATCGGCAAGATAATAATCAAGCGGTTCCGGAAAAACCAGACGGTCCTGTTCGAAGATGAATCCAATGCTTATATGTACATGCTGCTTTCCGGCAAGGTGAAGGTGGTCCAGGTCATGGAGGATGGTAAAGAGAGTATAAGGGCCATACACAAAACCGGGGATTCTTTCGGCGAACTCTCACTGCTCGATTGCAAGACCTCTCCTGCGATGGTGGTCGCTATGGAGGACACGACAGCGGCAATTATAAGCAAGGAAAATTTCTTTACTATTCTATACAATCAGAGAAAGGTGCTGGACAACCTGCTCCAGATGTTTTGCTTCCGGCTCAGGGATTCATGGGAAAGGTTCCAGATGGTAAACTTCAAAAACGCGGCTCAGAGGGTAGTGATGATCCTTCAACAGCAATCGGGCGAGCATAGTGAAAAAACAGCCGAGGGTATAGTGTTGAAAGACCGTTTTACGCATCAGGTCATAGCGGACATGGTAAGCCTGAATCGAGAGACGGTGACGAGGGTGATCGACAAATTGCAGAAGGATGGTGCGATTACGGTCAGGAAAGATAAGAAGATAGTTTTGCACCCCTCTTTTTTTAAATCGATCCCTCTCATCTAGTCGCAGCGGAGATAATTCGGACGGGCGAGGAAATAATAAGAGCCATACAGCGTGCAAAGGACACTCAGGCTTTACATACGGCACATTATCACTATCGCCGGTCCGCCATATGTCTCTTTGCTCGGGGTATGGCCCTATTTTGATGCAATGTATTCTGTGGTAACCATAGCTCTTTTCTGCTTTTGGGAGGTCCGGCAGATGCTTCAGGCTTCCCTCTCGTTGCTGAGGGCTTGCTCACCGCATCCGACACCGACCGCCTTGCGCATCACTGTTCCTATGGACAGCCATAGAATAGCATTGCAATCCCTTCTTAAGTTAATGATAGCTCCCCCGCGTTAGAAAATGTATCAGACTAATTCTCATTTAATTGTCAGTGTATTCCTACAAGGAGTGCGTGACGCAAATATCTGTCGATCAAAACTGATGGCACCGCGGGTCCGGGGAGTTCAGATCTCCGAGGACAATAAGGCTTACGGCCGGGCAGCCGCCATGACAACGTTGATGAAGTTCGCATTCACTGTCTGGACAGTGGTTTTTTTTGAAGTTTATGAAAAAATTGAGTACGGGGTTTCTCAGGATGTCTTCGAGGTCATCGCTGAGAATATTGCCGAGCCTGAATTCAGGCCTCCGGAAGAGGAGGTAGCACGGATACACAGAACCGTCCGGCATGATTGAAAGTTTAGTCGTTCCCGCCGGACACCGCACACCTTCCAGAAGAGGATAATTATCGCTATCGGGCAGGAACCCGGAGCAGTATACTCCTTCGAGGTTTTTATGGCTGTACCTGAGGTCTTGTAATGACTCGTGGAATCGGGGAAACGAGAGACATCTCCCCAAATCGGAAGCGTGCATGGCATCCATGAAGATCGCATAATAGCGGATGTCACGCATGTCGAGAAATCCCGCAGCGCTTTCCGGTAAAAAAAGTTGACTGGTGCAAACACTCTTCAGGAGAGGCTTGTACTCTTTAACATAAGATGAGAGTGCTGTATGAACGGACTTTTCTTTGAGCGATATCCCGATCTCAAGAAGATCGCGGTCGAAATTCACCGATAGGGATTTCAGCAGCTGAACATTGGACCCGTTTGTGCTCATCGAAACACGCAGCCCTTTTTCGCAAGCGCTTTCGATGAGTCGGATCAGATCATGATGGAGCGTCGGCTCGCCGCCGAGGATATCGATCTCTTCGATTCCTTCGCCGGCAAGGATATCCGCGAGCTTCCCGAATTCGGAGATGCCGATGTCGGGAACCGGGGATATCCCCCGGTTGAAGCAGAAGGAGCATGACTCGTTGCACCTGAATGTCGGGAAGAATTGTATGTACAACTACTTCTTTTTTTCTGTTATGACGTCGTCGGCCCAGCTCAGCGCAGCGGAGACCGTCGGAAATCCGATGGTGCTGGTAAGCAGGATGATGGCGTGATAAATTTCATCCGGCTTTGCACCGAGTTCGAGCGCGCGCCTGGTGTGCGAGTGGACAGAGCCTTCAGAACGTATGGCAGTGGCTGCGGCGAGCTGGATCAGATGAGATGTTTTTTCGTTAATCGGGCCGGCTGTTTTTGCCGCCTTGCCGAGATTTTCAGACGCCTTGAAAAAACCCTTGAATCGTTTTTTGATGCTGATGTACTGGTTCGGTAACATGCAGGCCTCCATGGTGGTTATTTCTTTAATTGTATCATTAAACTTCAATCCCGGGGACAGTTCTCTCAACTACACAACCAGCTTCCTGCCCGCTTCCCGCGCCTCGCTCAATGCCGTTGGATGTTCGAGTATTGCGCCTTTGGCGTCAACGCCCATGAAGCTCAGTGTCTCATGGTGAGGTACACTCACTGTCCTGAAGAACGCCTTGGCCGTGGCGTCGGAACAAGTCATGCCGATCTCTTTTTTCATGCCGCCGACCAGCAGGAGAAGACCCTTTCTGCCGCGAGGACCTTCAGGCAGCGGCTGCTTCATCAAATATTTTTCGCACCAGAAGGACTGGCACCGGTCGATCATCGCCTTGACCTGGGCGCTCAATCCGAAAAAGAAGATGGGGGAGGCGAGGATGATCCTGTCAGCCGAGCGTATGGCCGAATAAATCTCCATCATATCATCGTCTATTATGCACTTCCCGCTCTTCTCGCACGAGCCGCAGTCCTGGCAGGGCTTGATGCGCATGAAATTGAGCTTGAAGAGAGTGAGCTCATGCCCAGCTTCTTTTATGGGTTTCATTGCTGCTTCAAGGAGCACGTCTGTGTTGCCGCTCGGCCGCGGACTTCCCTGGAATGCGACGATTTTCACTTGGCCTCCTGCTTCTTAGAGGGGATATTCGATTTCAGATCGACGGCGCTTTTCATATTTAACAGATTATTTGTAAGGTCCCACCAGCCATGATTGAAGGAAGTGAAATCGGGCGCTCCGGTCATCGCGGAAGAATAACGCACGGAATTGGCATAGAAGAGCCATTGCTTTACCCACATCTGCTCGATGGGCTCGTCGAAGGGATTGGCTTTGTCCTCGATCCCCTTCTGCCACGCATCGAGCATGACCTGCGTCGCAGTTGCCGTCATCGCATTCGTTTCTTTGATCGTATTGTCCAATTTCTCGAAATGACTGTTCACCCAGTCCGACCCGTGACAGCTCTTGCATACGCCTTTCATAATATCGGCCCGCCTGTCCTGCTCAACCTTGTCGATAAGGAATTCAGAGGCAAGCTCTCCGCTGAAGGCGGTTGGAAGCGGCAGGCCGTCTATATTTCTGATAATTGTAGTATTGCCTGATTTCGGCTGGGGGTGCGCATAGATAAGCCCGAATAACCGCACCCAAAGGCGCGCGCCGAAGTCGTGGCTGCGCTCGGCAATAACATCACCCTGGGGAGATACGACTAGGCTATTGTGACAGGTCGAACAGGTCGGCGCCCTGAAGTCTTTACCTACAACCCAGGGCACGGCATTGAAGTCCCAATCATGGTGCTTCGAAGAATAGATGTTGCCGTGTTTGCTCTCTTCGTATACATTCCAGGCAGGAACGTCCGGTTCTATGTGGCACTGGGAACATGTATAAGGCTTTCGCGCTACCTCGATCGAAAAACCGTGTCGCGGATGACAGGCTGTGCAGGCGCCGAGGCTCCCGTCAGGATTCGCCCTGCCGACTCCCTCATTAGGCCAATTCGTCAGTTTCGGCACGGAAATATCTCCTGCTTTGGTGTGCAGGGTCTGCATGCCTGCGACAGTAACATCAGTGCCGTGACAGCCGAGGCAGCTTTCATGAAGAGCATTGTCGGAAGGTTTGTTGAATGACAATTTGCCCGGTTCGTAAGTTTTTACTCCCGTTACTGTCGAAACCAGAGTGTGGTAGACCGGGTTTGACATGAGGTTCTTTATTGCATGGGCCTTCTTACTGTCCGAAAACTGACGGGCTTCCGTTGGATGGCATGTATTGCAATCGTTCGGAGAGACAACCACATTGATCTTGAAACCGAAGTGCGAAAAATTGTCTTTGTGCCTGTCAGGGTTGAGGCTGTGACATTCATAGCAGCCGACAGCTACTCCCGAAAGTGTTTCGGCGAGCTTTTCGGCTGAGATTCTTTTTTCGAGTGTGGGTTTCGCCATTGCCTCCCCGGGAATGATATGGGAATGCCTGCTGGAGAGCCAGTCACCGACTATCCCCGGTGTGTAGCGCCGATGACAGCCGAGGCAAGCCTGAGTCTGAGAGCTTAGCTTCGGCTGCACTGCCGGCTCTTCCTTTTTATCCGACGATGCATGAGATGGAGAGCTTGCAAAGATGACAAGGATAAACAACAAGGTCGATAGTCCGGCGGATATACTGCTTCCCGAGAATTTCCTGATGCGAACCATAGA
>JBGOVD010000300.1:0-3648 GCA_041477935.1 Dissulfurispiraceae bacterium
CCTGTTCGATACGGATTTCGGATGCTCCGTTTCCCGGAGGTCCGGCGGCAAAGCGACATCTCCTGCACCGGAATCACTTGGCTTTGCCGTCGAAACTCATTACATAGGCGACAAGTTTATGGGGCTTGTGAAGGACCCGAAGTTCGGCCACGGCAAGAACATGAACCCCTGCATTGATTGCAAAGTACTTATGCTCAAAGAGGCCAGGAAACTCATGGATGAACGAGGGGCCGATTTTCTCATCACCGGTGAGGTCCTTTGGCAGCGGCCCATGAGCCAGAGAAAGGACACTTTACCGAAGATCGAGAAGGAGGCCGGGGTTGCCGGTCTGGTCGTGCGGCCCTTGAGCGCCAAGCTTATGAAACCGACTATACCGGAAGAGAATGGGTTGATCGACCGGGAAAAGCTTTACGCGATGTCCGGAAGGTCGAGAAAGCCCCAGATGGCCCTCGCTAAAGAACTAGGGCTGACCGGGTATCCGCAGCCTGCCGGTGGCTGCCTGCTTACGGACCCGATATTTTCTTTCCGGCTGCGGGAATTGCTGTCAAGCGTCCCGACGCCTTCGATGAAGGAGGTGCAACTGCTGAGGGTCGGCAGGCATTTCAGGACCGGCGACGGCGCCAAGATAATCGTCGGCAGAGACGAGAGGGACAACCAGTCCCTTCAGAAGCTTGCTGAATCCGGAGATTATCTCCTGCACGTGACCGGCAACTACGGTAGTCCTTTGGCGCTTGCCGAACCCGGAATTTCGGAAGAGGGACTAAGCCTGGCTGCGGCCCTGTGTGCACGTTATTCCGCCGCGCGAACGCTGCCGGTCGTACCGGTGAAAATCTCACGAAACGAAGAGTCGTATTTAGTTGAAGTGACGCCTGCCGAAGACGCGGTAATCGAGCGTCTGAGAATTCATCCGCCTTCTCAGAGTATCTAAACAATCAACGATAGCATATCCGTGCCGTGCTGAAGCAGCCAAGCCTTCGACTGAATGAAGAAAACTTAATAAAACTTTCATCGTTTCTTCATGGTACGTCATTAGTATATGGCAACCATCAAGAGAGTCTAAAAAGATTGACACTCTCGTGAGTAGCACAAGATGTATTTGTGTCAGTCGGGATTTATTATGAACCCTTGAAGTATCCATCAAGGAGGAATGCAATGACGAAGAAAATCTGTATCGTGATATTAGTTGCGATTCTACTGGCGCCATATTCTGTGTGGGCTGCAGATTATGGAACTTCGGCTGAGGCCAGGGCGATGCTCGAAAAGGCGGTTGTTGAACTCCAAAAAGACAAAGTAAAGGCCCTCGAGATGTTCAACAAGGGTGAGGGCGGATTCAAGGACCGTGATCTCTACCCCTACTGTGGCGGACCTGATGGTAATTTTACCGCACATCCCACCTTGGTCGGAAAAAGCCTGAGGGACCTGAAAGATAAGAGCGGAAAACCGATCGGAGAAGAAATATATGCAAAAGCCAAGAGCGGTATAATTTCGGAAATGAGTTACATGTGGCCGCGTCCCAAAGAGACTGAGCTGGTCCCAAAAGTAGCTTTTTTTACGATGGTTGGCGATCAGGTGTGCGCTGTCGGGTATTACAAATAAATAATCAGCAATGGAAATGTTAGCCTGAAGGCGAGTTCCATGTCCCTCCCCCCCCCAAGTCGCCCCGTGGCGACGCCTTCGGCCAGGCTTCATTCTGAAACTTTTTATCAGGACGAAGCCTGGCCATATTTTTTAGATCTTCATTCTCTGACTGAGGTGATTCTCAATACTTCCCGCCGGTGAGAGTGGCCTTTATCGCTCCTACCTTCACTTTGGTTTTGAGAAGTACGGGCAGTCGTTTTGCGTCATCGGTGAGCCAGATTAGGATGTCGCCTTTCCTGCTGAAGATGCCCTCGCTCTGCAGAATGGGTCTGATCAATATGGTCTTGAAGGTGCCGAAGGCTGTTTCGATCTCTTCTTTCTTCACCACCTGAACCTCGGCCTTGTATAGCTTCTTGTTGTCGAATATCTCGACATAAACTGATTTGCCTACCTGCAGGGGCAGATAGCGCACGTAAAAAAAGCATGAGAGGGCATCCATTGTAGATTCGTTGATATCGAAGACCTGCTGTTCCTTGTCGATATAATTTAAGAAGGTAGCTTTCTTTACATTGAAATCGAAATAGACCTCTTTATCTTTTTTATGTTTTCCTTCCGAGGTCTTTAGCCTGTAGCTGTAAGGCGTTCCCGGCAAGTTCTTGTGTGGCCCCTTCTTCATGGAGCTTACCGCGAGATCTTCGACCCTGTAAAAAGCCGATACGAAATCGGATGACATTGCCCGGGATACGAACTGGATATATTGGCCGTTCTCGATCGTTTCGAGCGATGCCGTGCCCGCTTTAATGCCGGCCCAGGTAAGGTCATACTCGAGTCGCTCGGGGAGGGTATAAGTTAACGCTGCCGAGGGCAGATATAGCAGCACAAGTATAAAAACAGCCAATCCGGATTGTCTTGCGAAGGTCACGCGATCTCCTGATGTCTTCCCCTGCATGTCACGGGTGCTTTCTGTTATAGTAATATGATGTTTGTAATTCCTGCAATAGACCTCAAAGAAGGCCGCTGCGTCAGACTGCTCCAGGGAAGGAAAGAAGACGCGACTGTTTACTCCGACGACCCCGTTGCCACAGCACTTAAGTGGGAATCGATGGGTGCAAAGAGGCTTCATATCGTCGATCTCGACGGCGCATTTACCGGTAATCAGAAGAACCTCGAAAGCGTCATGAAAATCCGGAAGGCCGTGGCGATGGAGATCGAAGTGGGCGGAGGGATTCGCGTTATGGCCCGGATCGATCAGCTGCTCTCTGAAGGAATAAACAGCGTTATCCTCGGCACTATTGCAGTCGAAAACCCGGAGCTTGTCAAAGAGGCCTGTGCTAAATATCCAGGAAGGGTGATGGTGGGCATCGATGCCAGGAACGGTGATGTCGCGGTGAAGGGATGGGTCGAAGTGACTTCAGTTAAAGCGAAAGAGCTCGCATCCAGGATGCAGGATTTCGGATGCGCGGGCATTATCTATACAGATATCGCAAAAGACGGCATGCTCTCGGGGCCTAATATCGACGCGGTGCAGGAAATGGTTGAGAGTCTGACTGTGCCGGTCATCGCATCGGGAGGCATATCATCCATCGACGATATAAGGAATCTTCTGCAGATCAAGGGTCTCTGGGGCGCCATCACCGGCAAAGCGATCTATTCGGGAACTCTGGATCTGAAAGAGGCGATTGGTATGTCGGAGGGTAAATGTTAGCGAAGAGGATAATACCCTGTCTCGACGTCAAGGATGGAAGGGTTGTTAAAGGCGTAAGCTTCCTTAATCTCAGGGATGCCGGCGATCCTGTCGACAACGCCCTCTATTATGACTCCGAAGGCGCGGATGAACTCGTATTTCTGGATATAACCGCATCTCACGAAAAGAGAAAGATCATCCTCGATGTTGTCGAGAAGACCGCAAATGACGTATTCATGCCTCTTACAGTCGGCGGCGGGATCCGGAACCTCGACGATATCAGGAACCTTCTCAATGCCGGATGCGACAAGGTGTCGATCAACACTGCCGCGGTGCAGGACCCGTATTTTATCAGTCGTGCCGCCGAGCGTTTCGGCACCCAGTGC
>JBGOVD010000394.1:0-2523 GCA_041477935.1 Dissulfurispiraceae bacterium
ATTCTATCAAGCAAAAAGTAGCATGCAAAAAAAGCAATACTCCCACGCCGTTAATAATGCTGATGTAAGCCCCGCGAAAAGAGGGCTTGTGGTCTATTTAATGGGAGTCCTGTGATGGAAAGCAGGTGTATGTACTAATGGAAGAATAACTAAAAGATTCATTAAAGAACGAAAGGGGGCATCTGTTATCATGGTTCACTATACCACATAACTGCCATCCATAGTTGAAATGATCGGCAGCATATCGTGAGCGAAGCAACAGGGTGAAGACCGGCAATTATTTGGAGCCACCTGCCGGAATCGAACCGGCGACCTACTGATTACGAATCAATTGCTCTACCAGCTGAGCTAAGGTGGCAAGGCGGTTACGTGTGCGGTGACTTTTGTTTTGCTATCTTCTATTTTACTGCATAATTCAGACTGTTACTCAGACCGTCCATGCTTGATTACGAAACAGATGCACTATCACTTTGCTTACCTGTATCAATGAACGTCTATTTTATCAAATTCCTGCCTAAAATATGCAAGTGTTTCTTCGTCGAAGATGCAGAATTCTATGATCTGCAAGGAAGTTTCCTGATTCTTTTGAAGAAATATTAATGTCTCACTGACCAGAATCCTGGCACAACGGTCCTTTGGAAATCCGAAAATACCCGAACTGATAGCCGGCATTGATACGCTTTTAAACTTGTGCTCCGAGGCCAGCAGCAGGGTCTGCTGAACGGCCCGCCTCAGCTTCATGTCCTCGTCCCCTTCACCCATGCGCGGGCCGACGGCGTGAATTACATGCTTTGCCTTCAGCATACCGCCTGAAGTCATGGCCGCGTTTCCGGTGGGAACGTACCCAATGCGATCACTTTCTTCCTGTATGATGCTGCCGCCCTTCTTCACGATGGCGCCGGCAACTCCTCCGCCGTGCTGAAGATGCTTGTTAGCGGCGTTGACAATCGCGTCCACGTCGCGCGTAGTGATGTCGCCGAGAACCAGTCTGAGGGTGCTGTCTCCGATCTTCCTCTCTGAAATGATTTGCATAGTTATTTAAAAGTATATGCCGACACTGCGAAAAGTCAATGGGATGCCAGGCAACAAGACAGGGCAAGGCGCAGCTCAGATCTATCTACTTCCTGTTATTTACATGTAAAATAGATGGATGAAAACGGCCTATTTCGATTGCGCGGCAGGAATCAGCGGGGACATGTGTCTGGGTGCGCTTGTCGATGCAGGGGCTAGTCTGAATGAAATAAAGCGCGCATTGAAGGGAATTCCCCTGACCGGTTACACACTCACATCAAGACGGGTCACACGATCCGGAATTGCAGCTACCAAGGCCGATGTCGTATTGCAAAAATCAAAGAGCCATGATACCCATGCCCATGCGCGAAAATGGCGCGACATAAATAAACTGATACGCTCTGCCTCTCTTGATGATTCCATAAAACAAAAAGGTCTCAAGATCTTCAAGACACTCTTCGAAGCCGAAGGCCGTGTCCACGGAGATCCTTTCGATGCGGTCCATCTTCATGAATTGGGCGCAACGGATTGTATCGTCGATATCTTCGGAACTCTTATCGGCATGGATCTGCTGGGGATCGAGAAGGTTTTTTCATCTCCGGTCAACCTTGGGCAGGGCGCTGTTCAGACTTCTCACGGTCTGCTGCCGGTCCCGGCGCCGGCTACTATCGATATATTAAGAGGGCATCCTGTTTACGCCTCCGAAATCCCATTTGAATTGACTACCCCTACCGGAGCAGTGCTGCTGAAATCGATATCTTCACCGTCCCTCTCACTGCCACGCATGACTATCGCAAGCATTGGATACGGGGCAGGCAATAAAGACATATCCGGGCTGCCGAATGTGCTCAGGATCATGATCGGTGAAGAACAGCCGTCCGGTTTGACGTCATCTCCTGAGGATACCGTTGTTATTATGGAAACGAATATCGACGATATGAGCCCGCAATACTATGAAAGCGTGATGAGCAGGCTCTTGGAGGCAGGGGCACTGGATGTCTTCCTTGAAAATATCATTATGAAAAAGGGCCGTCCCGCGATAAAACTGACATCAATCGTGAGAGAAAGTGACACCGATAAAATGGCGGATATAATTTTCAGGGAAACGACTACTATCGGCCTCCGTCATTACAGGACCGAGAGAAAGACCCTCGAAAGAGAAATCAGGAAAATCCGCACGCAGTACGGAATCGTCAGGTATAAGATATCTCGGCACGCGGGAAAGATCGTAACTGCAACTCCTGAATACGATGACCTCAGGGCCATATCGGAGAAGACGGCGATCCCCATTAAAGAACTGGCCGCCGAACTGACCGCTAAACCCGGCACGCGCCTGGATTAGCATCGACATCTCTGGCCGGTCATTTGAGAAAATACGACAATTTCTGTTATCTTTTGACTCTCATAATCACTAATCACTACACGTACGGAGCTGAAATATGGTAAAGACCGAAACTGCAAACAAGGTATTGCTGTCCGGCAACGAGGCTATCGGCAGAGGAGCTATCGAGG
>JBGOVD010000054.1:0-8703 GCA_041477935.1 Dissulfurispiraceae bacterium
ATGCTGAGGTCAAGTCCTGACGCTGTTGTCCGCAAGAATGCAGCGATAGACCTGCTTAAGCTCATCGAAGAGGGCGAAGACATTGAACTTGCCGAAATCGCGGAGCTGTTCAAGCATGAAAGGGACATATCCGTTTCCACGGAGCTGAAGCGAGTGATGAACAAATTGCGCGTGCGGAAGCACCTCAGGTTGAGCACCACGTCCGAATATAATAGGAAGCTTCCCTCAGCCTAAAGTTTCCCTTTTGTCGAAGGGAGAACTTTAGAGTTTTTGTCGACCGTCACGGCTTCCCGCAGCGCGCGTCCGAAGGCTTTGAAGACAGCCTCTATGATGTGGTGAAGGTCGCGGCCGTACTCAAGATTCACATGCAGTGTGATCATCGCATGGCTTGTCAGCGCCCTGAAAAAATCCTCGAAGAGAGATATTTCGAGGTCCTTCAGCGCTCCCTTGGGCGGCTTCACATTGTAAACCAGGTAAGGTCTTCCGCTTATATCGATGACGACCGTTGCCAGGCTTTCATCCATAGGTATGGTTGCGCGGCCGTAACGCTTGATTCCTTTTTTATCTCCAAGCGATTTTTTCAGCGCCTCGCCGAGCGTAATGCCGATGTCTTCCATCAGGTGGTGATAATCGATTTCGATATCGCCTTTCGCTTTGATCTTCAGGTCCATCATGCCATGAAAGGCAAACAGATTCAGCATGTGGTCCAGAAAAGGGATCGAGGTGCTGATATCATATGAGCCTTTGCCGTCCAGATTTATCTGAAGGGAAATGTCTGTCTCTTTAGTCTTCCTTTGAACTTTCGCGGTCCGCATTGTTCCTCCTTGATCTGTCCGATTTGCGGCTATTTATTAAAAACCTTTTTCAAGGCATCGATAAAGATCATGTTTTCATCATGGCTCCCGACAGTCACCCGCATAGTATTGCTTATGACCCTTTCCATGTTTTTTATAAGGACGCCTTGCTTAAGAAGTCCACGGAATATCTTTTCAGGGTCGGTTACTTTAAAGAGTATGAAATTAGCCTCGGAAGGATAGGGCGTTACTCCCTCAAGTGCGGTAAGTTCATCGAAAAGTCGTTCCCGTTCGTTGGTAATCGCTCTGATCCGGTCATCGACGACCTTCTTGTTCTTTATTCCTTCGAGCGCCGCCGTCTGCGACAGGGCGTTGAGGTTATAAGGCAGCCTCACCTTGTTGACCTCATTTATCAATATCTCGTCAGCGATCATGTATCCCACGCGCAGTGCTGCAAAGCCGATCTTGCTCATAGTCCTGAGGATGATGAGGTTCTTGTAGTCTTTGAGAAACGGAAGGAAGCCCCGGCTGCTCGAAAAAGGCTGGTATGCCTCGTCCACCACGACAATGCCCCTTGATGCCTCCATGATTTTCAGTATCCTGTCGGCTGAATAACAATTCCCGGTCGGGTTATTGGGAGAGCTGAGGAATACAAGTTTGGGGTTATCTTTTTTTACAACTGTAAGCATGCGGTCCATATCCAGATCGAAATCGGCGTCCAGCGGAACGCCGATTGGCTGCTCGCCGAGGGCCTGCGCTATGACGCCGTACATCACAAAAGTCGGAGTCGGAAAGAGCACCGGGCCACCGAAGGTCGTGATGAGATAATAGATCAGTTCGTCGGAGCCGTTGCCGAAAAGGAGGTTTTTGTCTGTAACCTTAAGGGTCTTGGCAAAGGCTTTTTTCAATGCCTTGGCTTCAGGGTCGGGGTACCTGTTCAATGAACAGAGTACATCCTTCTTTGAAAAAATCTTATCCGGCGGCAAAGGCGAGTACGGGCTTTCATTGGCGTCGAGTTTGACCCTGCACGGAATTTCCTTTGCCTCATAGGCCTTGAGGGCGCGAACATTGGGCCGCACGAGTCTGGACAGGTCGCCTTTCTTCATCATTGATTATAATATATCTACCACAAACCATTGTCAATGCTTCGATTGTGGGGTATAATGGGTGCAATGAATATTCAAAACCTGCGACAGATCGGCAGCCTGCTTTTTTCGGAATTGGGGACTATGCGTCTGCGTCCATTCACTTCCGAGGTCATCGGCAAAGGCGCCGGAGGCGATAAGACGTATCAGATCGACAAGACGGCCGAGGACATAATCATCGGCAGCCTGGAAGGGCTCGGTGAACCGCTCAGTATCGTCTCGGAGGAGTACGGGCTCAAGGATATCCTGGGCGGCGGGCCGCAGGTTATTATCGATCCTATCGACGGAAGCAGGAACGCTGTCAACGGGGTCCCCTTTTATTGCACGTCGATAGCGGTATGCGACGGAGAGACCTTCGGGGACCTCACCCTGGCATATGTCATAAATCTGCTCACAGGAGACGAATTTTGGGCGGAGAAAGGCGGGGGCGCGTTTTTCAACGGAGACCGCATTTACAGCCAGGGCGACGATCTGTTTTATCTTGTCGCCTACGAAGCGCAGGTGCCCGGAAGAGATGTTCCGAAGATAATGAAACTCCTTGCCGGGGCGAGGAGGACGCGTTGTCTCGGCTCCACTGCACTTGACCTCGCGTTCGTCTCCTACGGCGCTGTAAGTGTGTTTGTAACTCCTGCGCCATCGAGAAGTTTCGACTTTGCAGCCGGTTGCCTGATGGTTAAGGAAGCAGGCGGAATTATCACCGATACAAACGGCATGAGTCTCGACAGCCTTGTCGCAGGGCTGAAGACGCGGACGCCGCTTTTGGCCGCAGGCAACCAGAGACTCCACACTGGAGCCCTGAACCTTTTAAATGACTGATAATATCGCATCGCGCTTTCTCTCGTCGGCCCAAAAGAACGACGCTTCCATCGCCTTTCGTTATTTCGACTCTTCATGGAAGACGGTTTCCTATGGAGAATTCCTCTCCCATTCAAAGTTACTCTGTGCAGTCATTCGCGATTCGGTTGCCGGCAAAGAAGATAGGGTAGCCATCGTATCGGAGAACCGTTCTGAGTGGTGCGCCGCGTATATGGCCATTCTCTTTTGCCGCTGCATAGCAGTTCCCGTTGATATGCAGCTGGGGTCGCAAGAGATAAAGAATATCCTCTTCGATGCCGACGTGAAGATCGTTTTTTACAGCTCGAAAACCGGTCCCGCTGTATTAAAGGCCATTGAAGGGAGTGCGATTAAAGGCATCGATTTCGATTCATTGACAATGCCGGAGTCCAATGACACAGTTTTAGAATTAGCTGCCGATGCCGCCCCTGATGATATCGCATCGATCATCTATACCTCAGGCACCACCGGCAATCCAAAGGGAGTGATGCTGACGCACAGGAATTTCTGCTCCGATGCCGATGCAGTTATCCGGGCAGGTCTCTTATCGGCGGATGACAATGTCTTGTCGGTCCTGCCCATGCACCACACTTATCCTTTCATGTGCACATTCATCGTGCCGGTTATGCTCGGCGCCACGGTCACCTTCGGTCCCGGCCTCAAAGCAGCCGAACTCATATCCGCGATAAAAGATGGTGGTGTCACTGTGGTTGTTGGTGTTCCGCGACTATTCGAGATGATCCGGAACGGCATCGTTGCAAAGATAAAGGGAAAGAAATTAGTCTCGTCGCTTCTGCTGAAAATGATGGGCTTGTGCGGGTCTCTCAGGCGGACGGCCCGCATCAACCTGGGGAAAATAATCTTCAGCGCTGTTCATGATAATTTCAGGAGGGTGCGATTCTTTGCCTCCGGGGGCGCACGCCTCGATCCGACGGTAATGGAGGACCTTGAAGCACTCGGTTTCACGGTGCTTGAGGGATACGGCCTGACGGAGACTTCCCCCGTAATAGCCTTCAATCCTATCGCAAAGCGAATGCCTGGCTCCGTCGGCGTTGCCATGCCGGGGGCTGAACTCAGGATCATAGATGGCGAAATCGCAGCAAAGGGACCGATGGTAATGGCCGGCTATTACAAAAACATAAAGGCTACCGACGAGGTGCTGAAGGACGGATGGTTCCATACCGGTGACCTCGGGCATATCGATAAGGACGGTTACCTTTTCATTACCGGACGAAAAAAGGAAGTTATCGTACTCAGTTCAGGAAAGAATATTTACCCCGAGGACGTCGAAAAGGAATACCTTCACATCTCTCTTATCAAGGAGATGGCAGTTACCGGAATTGAGAAGAAGGGAGTGGTCGAATCGATTCAGGCGATTATCGTCCCCGATCTTGACTACGCGCGGCAGCACAATATCGGCAATATATCGGAGACATTGAAGTGGGAGTTGAATGAGGTGACATCACGTGTCCCGGAATATATGCGGATAAGGGGATTCATGCTCTCTTCAGAACCGCTCCCGCGCACACCTCTGGGCAAGCTGAGGAGGTTCATGCTCAAGGACATTATTGCAGGCGCCGCATCATCTGCAAAGGAAGAACGAACAGCTGACGCCGCACTCCTGGAGGACGAAATCGGGCGAAAGGTCGCCGGTTGTATCAGCACCGTTTTGAACGAGGAAGTGCCTGTAAGATCCGAGGACAATCTCGAACTCGACCTCGGATTCGATTCCCTGAAGAGGATAGAGTTCATCTCATCCCTCGAAGATGCCTTTTCGGTCGGCCTTCCAGAGACATTTATATCCGACGTCCAGACAGTCGGAGATGTTGTGCTACGGATAAAGGAATACACCGGGGGGAAGAGGCTCGATCGAGCGGGCGGCATCACATGGAAGGAAATCCTCGAAAAAGAGCCTCCCGAGGAAGACCGCCGGAAGACCGGGTTTTATCACGGCCCCATAGAAAAGGGCATAGTGTATTTGTTGTTCACGGGACTGAAGATTTTTTTCAGGCTCTTTTTCCGCATGACGATTAGAGGCAGAGAAAATATCCCTCAAAGCGGGCCTTATATCCTGGCTGCAAACCATTCCAGCTATCTTGACGGTTTCGTCGTGGGAGCCGCAGTCCCTTATACGACTTTCGAAAATCTGTATTACCTTGGCATAAGCACTTTCTTTGCGGGAAGCATCAAGCAGGTCTTCGCGAGGATAAGTCATGTAATCCCGATCGACGCAGAGGCATATTTGAACAGGGCGCTCCAGATGTCATCGTATGTGATCGGCAGAGGCAAGTCTCTCTGTATCTTTCCCGAAGGAGGGCGGGCCTTCGGGGACGAGTTGCTTCCGTTCAAAAAGGGAGTGGGGATTCTCGCGGTCGAGAAGAGCATCCCGGTCATCCCGGTGTATATTGACGGTTCATCGGAGGCGCTGCCAAGGGGTGCCGCCTTTATCAAACCGGCTAAGATCAGGGTCATTTTCGGCAAACCCTTCCGGGTCGACGACATCGAAACAAAGAAAAATCAGTCTTCTGTCGATGAGTACCAGTTATTTGCCGATCAGCTTAGAGAACGTGTGCTTGCGCTATCGGAAAATGACCAATTAAAGAATACCCGGTAATAGCGGTCGCTATTGAGCTCTGTTGAGCTCAATTTCTTATTGAAATACCGAGATAAAATCGGTATGCTTGATGTGGAGGGTTTATGGCGAAAAAGCACACTTCTTTTTAAGTCATACTGAACTCACGGCCGGGATATATAAGAAACTTATAAAGACAGAAGGGAGGCAAGAAGATAATGAAGAACGCAACTAATGACACAGGTGAACTTCTTGCAGCCCTTGCCGGTCTGAAGACTGAGGCGAAGCAGCGCTTCAAGGCAGAAATAAAGGGCATCTTTGGTTCTTATGTTCGAGGCGAGCAGAAGGAGGGCAGCGATCTGGATGTGCTTGTTGAATTCGATGAGGGTGCGAACCTTTTGCATCTGGTCGGCCTTGCCGAGTTTCTTGAGGAAAAACTGCATCTCGGAGTGGACGTGGTCCCGGAAAGCGACTTGAGGAAAGAAATTAAAGATATTGTTCTCAGAGAGAAGGTTGCCGTATGAGAGACGTATCATTGTATTTGAGAGATATTCTTGAGGCTATGATCGCAATTGAAGGGTTTGTCGAGGGGCAGAGTTTTGACGATTTTAGGGCTGACGATAAAACATCGAGTGCGGTTGTCAGAAAATTCGAGGTCATCGGTGAGGCGGCAAAGCAGATTCCCGAAGAGATCAGGAATAAATATACAACTGTTCCTTGGAAAGAAATGGCTGGAATGAGAGACAGGTTGATTCACTTCTATTTCGGCATAAAATATGAGCTCGTATGGCATACAATCGAGGATGTTATACCGATAGTCAAACCTGTAATCCAGGAGATGCTGAAAGACATCGGCAAGTAAGGTCGCTCGGCGCTGCTATCTCAATGCAGGTGTTTGTTGTGGGCCTATATCCGGTTTGCGAGGAATCGCAACCGTCTGAAATAGCTAAAACCTCCCCTTCTGTGGTAATTTAACTGAAAAGGAGAATAAAGGAGTTTGCATGGCTGGGGTCAAGTACAAAGAGTACAGTCCCGAAGAGGACAGGATTTATAACGAGTCGATTGCGAAGATCAGGGAAGGGATGAAAAACGGGATTGCGTTCGGCGAGGCGTGCCAGGTCATCGATGTTGCGGACGACGAGCTGAAGGCATTCATACTTGACGACGCCCTGAAAATCATGATAGCCGAGCTGCACTATGGGAAAGGTATGAACCTCGAAGAGGTAGCGCGCATACTGAATTTGCCGATGGGCAAGGTCAGCGTGGCAAGCCTTGAGATGCTCGAAGATGCAGGGCTTGCGGCGGCTGAGCTGAACCGTAAGAACAATCCGAAACCGGACGGACCTGCTGGGAACGCGTAAAGTGGACGAGCGCGCGAAAAAAGTAAGGGTCTATTCTTTAAGCACCTGTCCCGCATGCAATAAGGCGAAAAAGTTCCTGGACGAGAATGGAATTGTCTACGAAAGCATCGTGGTCGATACACTCGACAGCGGAGAACAGTGGCTTGCATCAAAAGAGCTGAAGAAACACAATCCTTCAGGCTCGTATCCGACCATAGTCATAGAGGAAGTGGTCAAGGGATTTGACGAGCCGGGGTTAAAACAGGCCCTCGGGCTGTAATGACAGCGGACCGGTTATTCGAGGTCCTTTCAAAGTATGCCGCGTCGAAGGGACAGCAACTCAACCGGGACAGGGATTTTGTCCTCGACATCCTGAAAGGTCTTCTAAGAAACGAAGAGCGATATGGCTACCGGTCCTGCCCATGCCGCCTCGCCTCAGGGCTGAAGGAGAAGGATGCAGATATTGTTTGCCCCTGCATTTACAAAGACCCCGATATACAGGAATACGGAAGCTGTTTCTGCGCGCTTTATGTGTCGAAGGAATGGAACGGGGAAACGATAGAACGCCGGTTAGTGCCTGAACGCAGGCTGCCGGAAAAACAGGTTTGACAACGGAGGTTAATTGCACATGCTTGAAGAGTACTTGGATTTAAACGGTATAAAGAACGAACCGTATGTAATTGAGCATATACTTTGGGAGCTGGAGCCGAAGGATATAATGGAGTCTAAGTTCAAAAAGACCGAACAGGGCGTCGATAAAAGAGGCGAAATCAAGGGCTATATCTTTTATATCGAAACGATGGGAGAAGAGCCGATTCTATTTCTTATGCGCCACACTGCCGTAGAGTTTGGAGAGACAATAGCGCAGATCAACGACATCCCGAAAGAACTGTTGAGCAAGTCAGTTGAGGAGACCAAGGACAGGCATTATTTCGGTATGTATCCGATAAGCAATGACGTAAAGGCGTGGCTCAAAAAAGAGCTGGGTGTGAAGTAACAAGAAACTGTGCAGGGGGCGTTGAATGCAACGCCCCCGCAATTTTTAGTAGTCGTTTATATCCGGTCCGATATCACCGACGGGCCTGACGAAGGTGAATTTTGCAGGGTTCACCACAAGACTTCTGGCAGTATCACTCGTATTGCCTCCCAGCAGTGAAAAGGGCAGAGCGAGGACAAAAATTACAGAACCCACCACTGTAGCTGCTAACCCAACGGGCCTGCCTATCAGCGTATCCATGATCATCGCTTCGTCCTTATCAGTGTTTGCAGCGAATGAGAGAGTAGACGTTAGGGCGAACATGATCGTCATAATGATAATAAGTGTTTTTTTCATTGGCTGATCCCTCCTGCCGATTTATACTTCTGTAATAATTATAAAGCAAACGCACGATGCGTGCAACAAAAAGATTATTGTCTGATTTCCAAAACTCCCGCTGAGTGCTACTCGTCAGGATTAGTCAGGCGTGCTGCAACAGTCGGAAACAGGTTCATATTCGTGTGCGGCAGAAACAGCGCCGATACATACTCGTCCATGAATGTTCTTGAAACCGAAAGTTCCACGTAGGTCATCCTGGACGCTATCCCGGCAGCCTCACTCCTTAGCTCTTCCGACAGTAGGCAGAGGTATGCACCTGTAATCGAAGTGTTTCCCATGAAAGTATATCTCTCTTCCGGGATATCTGGAATCATGCCGATCAGGATCGCCTTCCCGATGTTAAGGTAGTTTCCGAAGCCGCCGGCGACATAGACCCTCTCGATCGCATCCATTGTAAGGCCGGCCTCAGTAATGAGGGTCGAAATGCCGGAATAGACGGCCGCCTTTGCCCTGAGGAGGTTTTCGATATCGACCTCGGTAAGTACGATGTCCTTTTTCAGTTTCTTGTCGCTGAAGATGACATATTCCAGGCTGTCCTCGCTGCGCCGTATGCGATAGGATTTTCCTTCGAGAAATTTGCCTTTCTGGTCGATGATTCCCGTGAGAAGCATGTCGGAAACCGCATCGATCATGCCGGAACCGC
>JBGOVD010000099.1:0-7022 GCA_041477935.1 Dissulfurispiraceae bacterium
TGCTTCCTTCACCCCGTAAGAGCGGAACAGTGGCCGCCGCTGTGACATCTAGCCCCCGGTGTCATGGTGACACCCCCCCTGGTGTCAATATGGCACCCCCCCAGGTGTCACAGTGTCACCCCAAAGAAAATATAAAACTAATAATAAAAAATACGTCAACAACCCCCGTTACCCCGCTACAACCGAAAAAAGCACCTGCCGTGGATCCGATGCCAAAGGGTCCTGATCGACCATCGTCACCAAGCAGGCCCGCTCAGGCTGCTGCTGCGGTTTTTAATGTTGACGATGTCAAAAAGCTTATAAACGGCACTGCATTTCAGAAAATAAGCGAACAAGCATTACAAATGTTCATCAAAAAATTCGGCTCAAAATGCGTCTTTGATTCGCTCGATATGCTCATTGTGAACTACAAGCGAAACGGCAGGCCTGTCAAAGACCCCGTGGCAGTCCTGACGATCGCTCTTTTGAAAGGCATTTTCCCACCCACTGATTACGTCCCGTATCACGAGCGCATGGAAAATGAGCGAAAAGCGAAGGAGGCAGCAGAGCAAAGACGAACAGCTGAGACAACCAAGCGCAAAGACGAAGAAGATGCCCACCGCAGAATGGTCGAACGGTTCGAAGCTCTTCCTGAGCAGGACCGGGAAATGTGGCTGAATCAGGCAAGGGCAACAGTGGCGCCAGTACTCAGAAATTTCAAGTATGCCGTCAGGAGCAAGGCCATAGAGCTATGCAGTAGAGGACCATAATGCATGTCAGACGCTGATGCTGAGGACATTTAAGGCCCCGCGATAACTTTTTCGGCCTGAATCCTCGCATCCGTCCCGCCATCGCTTCGCTCTGTCATGCCGTATGCCTTGGGATTCTCTACGGCCTGCAAAAGCCACGTGTATTATCGCGGAATAGTTCCCTTCCCTCGGGTGGCCTGTCTGCTTGTGAAGGCCCCCCGGAGGGAGGGGGTACTCAATTTAGTTCAATTCATGCAAGACAAAAGGAGGATTCACAATGAAGATTTACGAGTTGCTTTGGAAGAGGGAAGAGAAGTCGGAGGACAAGAAGGACGGCAAGACCCGCTGGGAGAATGTCGGCGTCTTGATCGAGAACGAGGGTAAACGTTCGGTTAAGCTCAACGTGTTGCCGGTCGGCGAGTGGGACGGCTGGCTCACGGTCGTTGAGAGAAAAGAGAAGTCCGAACCGGCACAGTCGAAGAAATAATCTCGGGTTTGCAAATTATCTTCCCCTCGGGACTCCCTCCCCGGGGGGAGGATAGATACGATCAGGAGGCAGTCATGAATCAAACGGAGTCCGGACGAGGCAATAATATCACCTGTCCGGCGTGCAACCAGGAAGGTCAGCGTATTACCTGCACATCAGGCACTAGGTCCGAGGTTATTGTCTATCACCCGGAGAAAATATTCCATACAGTATGCCATATTGCAGATGCAAAAAATACAGGGAACGAAGGAAAAGCATTTGAAGGTGAGAAGAGGGAACTGCATGAGGCCGACATTGCTCAAGCCATGTTATGAGCTTTGTTGCACTGTCGCCTTCAGGCCGGGCGAAAAACATCTTTCAAGGCGATGTTTTTCGCGGTTTCGATGGAACTGAAGACAAGGGACTGGTTCAAATGAGCGATTACGATGTGTCACGGCGATGCACACCGAAGGCAATATTATAAGAGGCAGACAATGAGCATGCAAAACATTGATAGTCTTTTATATCAAAAATGGAGATGTTTAGGAGAGGACGTCGATTCAAGGGAAAAGATGTTGCTGTGTAATTTTATCAAACATTAAATGAGTATTGCCGTAAAACCCACAAGGAGGGTGAGGTGATGAAGGTCACCATGACACGGCCACAGACCGCCTTTGAATTAAGCAGATATCACCCGGACGTACGGCGGGTTCGGGATAAAGACGAACAAGGAGATAGACGACGACGTGGTTATGACTGTATGCATTCATCCAATAAATCGATTACCCTTCAGGCCGCAGTGGATCCCCGTATATGTCCACTGTTCGAACGCGTCAATAAAGACATGCTGGCGGAGATCGAACGGTTCGTACGGGCAAAGATTGGTGACAAAAATACCAGTAAGGCAACGGGTAATTGCTTGGCCGCGGTATTTATTCATGACTTAACAAGGTTGAGCGTTCCGCCCTATAACCTTGTGCCGCATTTACACGCGCACAATCTAATAATTAATTTTACGCATGACAAGGACACTAACACCAATTATTACATCGATCCGATTCCGCTTTACAACGCGCAAGTGTGGGCGACGCAATACTCGAACGTAGAGATGACTAAAGGGCTGCGCGAACTCGGTTATGAGGTCGAAACGACCAGGAGCGGTCCGGAAATCAAGGGCTATACTTCTGAGGCCATCGATGCTTTTTCCGAGCACTCCTGAATATGGCAAAAAGAGAATACTACTTTAGAAATGCCTGGTTAGTGGAAGCTATGGTTATGAAAGGAGCATGTTGACATGGACTCTCAGACATATCAAATGATAGGGGCTGGGTTGCTGAGAAAATATCACTCTTTGAATGATAGCGACGACGCTCAACGAATGGGGAAATTCATCAAAGCGTATGAGGCCGCGCCGCTTTTAATGGTCGGATTTTCACCTACCCGCAACTATGAATATGATGACCTTTGCGAGGTATTTATTCAGCCGGAACACATAACCCGGCTGGCCGAGGGGCATGTTCAGCATGACAATATCCGGATGCCGTTTCCCCATGCACTATTTGAAATTCCGATTCGCGATTATTCAATTCCAAAGCAACAATATTATCGGCGCGTGTATGATGACGGCATCCATCCACTCGATCGCGATGTATATGGTATCGAGCCTGTACGCTCTTTTGAAGTAGATGATGCGCTTGTGTTCAATGTAAATTCACGCGCTCTCGCCAGCGTTCATGAAATATCGCCGCAGTTACTGCATATTGAAGTGATCTATTATAAATCAAGTAAAAATCTCGATGTAAAAACGCATGCGGCGCATGATTCCGAAAAAAGTACGATTGAGGAAATGATCGAGATAAATGAGGATCTTTCTAATTCTTTATTGCTCGATGTTCCTATTTCAATTTTCAGCTCATTGGTTTCACTGGATCAGTCAACGCAACAATTTGGTGACTACCTGCATTATAACCGTAATCCCTGGGTCGATGAGCGCTTCGCCAAGCCGGAAGATTATAAACCTTTTCTTGTGATGCCCCTTGTATCATCGTCATTTAGTTGTCCTAATCAAGGGATGGTTGATGCCGTCAGCTATGATTTCCCGACACAGAACGCTCTCTTTGTGTGCAAACGATTGTGCTCATCGTATAAAGGATGCAAATACCATAGCAGCCGGTCTTTTAATTGGGCAGAACACATACTGTCTATTTTGACATATATCAACCAACCCCAATTCTACATTATCAAAGAATCAAAGATGGTTAATAAGCGCGAACGAGAAAGGAATAGAAATAAACGAGGGGCTGAAAGGTTTTTTAATAAGGCTCGCCACGTCGTCTTGGACTATAGCCAAGTTAAAACTCGTTATCTTTCTACCGGAATGGGCGGAACCCATGCCTCGCCGTTTCCGCATTTACGAAAGTCACATCCGAGAAGGCTGAAGGCGGACAGGTTTAAGGAAAAGAAAACTATCCAGGTAAAGTCGTGTGAAGTCAATAAGGGTATGACCTGGTCAGATGGAAAAAGAATATACGAAGTGATTTAAATTCCTGCTTCATCGAAGGAGATGCACATGTTCACCCTTGATGGCATGTCGGCAAAACAAGCGTCTGGCTATCACGAAAAAGACTCATACTACGAACTCGAGGGGAAGGGGGAGTGGTCGGGGGATGCCGCGAGACAGATGGAGCGAGAGGGCGAAATAGAGTCTTTAGATTGGAACAATAACGCCTTATGGGGCAAAGACCGCGAGGGCACCGAGCTCGTGAAATATAAACCGCGCGAATATACCAGCGAAGACGGCGAGTTTAAACTTCAGGAAAAGGAGGGCGGCACGGACGTAACCTATACACTGCCGAAAGGGTTTTCCGTCATCGTTGAAGCATACAGGGACAGCGTTGATCCGCGGCTCAGGGACCTTGCGGAGAAAATCATAGAAGCGCACCATGTGGCTGTTTCAAAGACCAACGCTTACATCGAGAAAAACCTTGTCGCGGCGCGGATCTGGAAAAACGGCCAAAGCGAACTTGAGTTCACCGGGAAAGCCGCCTTCGGCAATTATGACCACCATTCCTCGCGTGTCGGCGATCCTAACACACATACCCACTCATTTCTGCTTAACATGACCCAGACGAAAGATGGCCGATGGCGCGCGATCGATAATAGTCCGATTTTTGAAAATCAGAAATATCTCGGTCAATTACATATGTCCAATTTTGCTATAGCGCTTAAAGAACAGGGTGTTCCGCTCCTTGATCGCAATCATGGAAACGTTGAGCTCTCCGGCGTACCGCAAGAGGTTATCGAGTTTGCATCGAAACGAACACAACAAATAGAAAAGATACTGCCGGAGCTCAGGTTTAAGTACCCGAACGCGCCGGAATCCAAGCTGAGAGAAATAGCATGTCTTGCCACGAGACCACCCAAGGAGATTATCACCGATGTGCCACAGTGGCGTGCCGATCTTCGTGCCGGGTTTAAGCAACTCGGTTACTCTGATAAAGACATTGCTGATCGGATCGAGCAAGCAAAAGAAACAGCTCGTGAGAAATATGCGCAGCAACCAACGGCAATCGCTGCAGTAATCAAAGCAGCAGATGTTTTAAGTTATGGAGAGAGCGTATATAGCGGGCGAGACCTTGTCCTTCAGACGGCTCGACTCTATCCCACGGCGTACAGGGTCGAAGACTTAGAGCAAACTGCGGGCTTACTTTTAAAAGGGGGGCGGGACCTCAGGGACCTGTCGGGGGACGGCAAATATATCACAATACCTGATATGGAGCGCATAGAGGCCGAAAATATCGCCATGGCCCGACAGGGTGTCGGCCAGGCTATGCCTCTCATGGAGAAGGCGCAGGCAGGGGAAAAAGCCGAAGCTGTCAGGATCAGCGGCAATCGCGGCCTTACAAAAAATCAACGTGAAGCTTATGTGACGGTTACGAGTACAAGCGATCGTGTCGTAATCATGCAGGGGTACGCCGGAACCGGTAAAACAACGCTTTTCAAGGAACTGAACAAAGAGTTTAAGGAAAATGGCCTTACTGTTCGCGGGTTGGCTTTTACGGGTAAAGCTGCAGGAGAGCTTAATAACGCCAGCGGCATTGAAAGCTCAACCATTCACTCGTTTCTACAGAATGAAGAGTCCATGAAGTCTGATACTGTCTACGTGGTAGACGAGGCCTCGATGGTCGGCAGCCGTCAGCTCAATGTCGTACTTCACATGGCTCAAAAGGCTGGCAGCCGCGTGATCCTCTCGGGAGATCGCTGGCAAATACCTTCGATGGCAGCTGGAAAGCCGTTTTCCGATATCCAAGACGATCAAAAGATCGCAAGTACGTATCTCACGGATATCGTCAGGCAGCGGGAGGGCTCGGCTGAGTACAAAATTACCCAGGCCTTCGTTGAGCGGAAGGCCGAAAGGATAATAGATGCTCTCGAAAAGGCCGGAGCTATTCATTATGAGCAAGACGACCTGAAACGAGCAGAAAACGCCTTTAACGAGGTCATGAAGGACTGGAAAAATACAATCTCCATGGCTACCACTAATGCACAGGTCCGGGAAGGCGGGGACCGGTTTCATGCTGCTCTTAAGGAACTCGGTGAAATCGAGCAAAAAGAGTTTGTGGTGTCAATAAAAGAGCCTGTTTCTTTCCGGTCCGACGCGGAGAGGCACTTTGTTCATAACTACCAGGAAAGCGATTACGTTCACATCAACAAGACCTGGAAAGGGGTGCCAAAAAGGGGCTCTACCTTGCAAATCATAGGCAAAGACGAGACCCGGGGGTTGCTTTATGTGTCAAGTTTTCAACCTCAAAGGGTTGATATGTCTGATCTTGGTATTCCAGCGGCCGCTGGCGAAGCGCGGGTGGTCAATGTGGGTTTCGGGAATAAGTACGTCATCAATGTAAAGGATCATGGCATGGATATTACCGCTTTCAGTGAGCGTCAGATACCGATCAGTCAGGGTGAAAAAATTATGTTTCTGAAAAACTCCCTGAACGGCAGCGGCAAAATTGGGGTCAGGAACGGCGACATAGCGTTTGTAAAGCAGATCAGTAACGATGGGTTGCACATGGTTGCTGATCGGATCATTGACCTTAAAAAAGGAGAAACAGAAGAGGTGCATATCCCGCTGGATAAGTATGACTACTTTCGGTATGGATATGTTGGTACCGTGGATAAGTCCCAGGGGGCTACGGCACCACGGGCGGTTGGAAGAGATCTCGAGGATTTCCAGCGCACATATGTTGCTGGTACTCGGGAGAACCAGGAGTTGTCTCTTCATTTTCGAGATGTGGACTCTCTGCGTAAGGCATTAAATACTTACCTTGCTAAATCGTCGAGCTGGCAGATCAGCCAAGAAAGGGCTTCATATGAAAAAGGGTATTCAGGGATCATAGCTCATACAAAAAACGATCAGTCGATAGATCATATTAGCGGTGCGGAGAAGGGGATGGAGGACCAGAAAACTGCTGACGATGAGGCTAAACAACAGTTGGAGAGGACCCCAGAGCTTGAGTTACGGCAACTACAGAAGGACCGTGAACTTGAGCGGTAGGTGCCTTGGGAAGAAGTGAACGTCGCTTGAGTTGTGCAGAAGATCCGGCCATGCAGTTACAGCGTCCTGAAGCGTCGTTGCATCACACACCACTCAACAAAGTTGAGTGGCGTGTCGTACAGCTACGATGATTTTTGACACGAAAGTCGAACATTATCAGCTGTATACAGCGTAAGACAACTTGTATGACAATATTGCGTGAATAAGTGGACAGAAGCCGCGAATGACAGTGTCATACATGGTAAGACACGAAAACATTGTTGTGTTACCAACA
>JBGOVD010000019.1:0-12758 GCA_041477935.1 Dissulfurispiraceae bacterium
TCCCAGAAATCATAATGGGCAAAACGGCGCAAAGAGGCCTCGATGCCACCGATAATAACCGGAACATCGCGATAAGCTTCCTTCAGTCGATTGGTGTAGATAAGAGTGGCGCGGTTGGGGCGCGCTCCATGTACGTTGCCGGGCGTATAGGCATCGTCGTGACGGAGCTTGCGGGCAGCTGTGTAATGAGAAACCATCGAGTCCATCGCACCAGCCGAGACCGCAAAAAAGAGTCTCGGCTTTCCGAAAGCCATGAACGGCTCCTTGGAACGCCAATCAGGCTGGCTGATAATTCCGACCCGAAAACCATGCTTCTCCAGCCATCGGGCCAAAAGAGGCACACCGAAGGCAGGATGATCTATATAGGCATCACCGCTGACGAAGATGACGTCAAGCTCGTTCCAGCCGCGGCTTTGGGCCTGCTCTATGGTCATGGGAAGGAAAGGCATAGTATGATTCCCTATATGCACAAAACTATGACATACATAGTTTAGATTAACACGTTAGCCCTGCAATCATTGCAGAAACATGGCGTCTCCCTGTTAATATAATGGCTCGAAATGAAAACACCCCGGCAACAGATAGAGATCAGGAATCTTCAGATAAATCCGCCTTTACTCCTGGCGCCGATGGCCGGCCTTACGCACAGTGCGCTCCGGCAAATCATTTCCGGTTTTGGAGGGGTCGGTCTTTTATCGACAGAGATGCTCTCGGCAAAAAGGCTGCCGAGCGAAAATCCGACGATCTCTCCTTTCCTCATAAGGACTGCCGGTGAAAAACCACTTTCGTATCAGCTGCTGATCGCCGCAGTCAAAGATGTTGCGCCATCCATAAATGCCCTCCACAAACTTGATGCTGATGCAATTGATCTGAACATGGGCTGCCCTGCTGCCACTGTGGGCAAGTTGGGCGCAGGCTGCATGCTTATGGAACAACCTGATAATGTGCGGCAGCTGGTGGCCGAAGCAAGGAAACTTACTGCCCTGCCGCTTACCGCAAAGATCCGGCTCGGCTTCGAACTTAATGAAGAAAAACTAAGATCCTTTTGTACCATCCTCGAAGGCGAAGGCATTGATATGCTCACCGTCCACGCGCGGCTCAAAGATGAACCCTTTGCAAGAAAGCCGCGATGGGAGTGGATTGCAAAAGTGAAGAAGTGGACGACGATACCCGTTATTGCCAATGGAGGTATATTCTCTGTGCAGGATGCGGAAGATTGTTTGAGCGTCTCGGGAGCAGACGGACTGATGCTCGGCCAGGGGGCAGCAATTAAGCCATGGCTGTTTGCCGAAATTGCCAGGGATATATACGGATGCGATATTGCGGAACCGTCAGTCTCTCTGCCCGTGATCTATGGCAACTTCATCGATCTCCTCAATGAGCTTTTCCTGCCTGAAAGACGGCTCGGCAGGCTTAAGGAGTTCACCCATTATTTTGCGAAGAACTATAAATTCGGACACCGCCTGGCAACCAGGGTTCAAGGCAGCCTCAGTATGGATGAGGCAAAAGAAAGGGCCACTATTTTTTTTGAAGCCAACAAGGAATGCGACTGATCAGGCGTTGATCAAGCCATCCTCTTGATGCACCTCGGCTTTTATGCGATGGACAGATCGGACTTTCTTTTCACTTAGCAATCGCTGTTATGTAATAAACTCGATATAGTTGTCGCGCGAAATAGTCTGCCATGACGCTTCAGGATATGATTTCAGCCATTCAGTCGGGGCCTTTGCACGCTGCTTGCCCCATTTCATTTCGTACCCGAACAGTTTGCCGCCCCTCTCTTCAACCAGATCGATCTCCTGTTTAGAATATGTGCGCCAGAAATAATTGTTCGCCACATCTCCTGTGTATTCCTGTTTTTTCAAACGTTCCATTACAAGATAATTTTCCCAGAGCATGCCTGTATCATCGCGCATATCGAGAACATTGAAGTTATTGACCAGCGCATTGCGTATTCCTGTATCAATGAAATAGAGCCTGCAATTTTTGGTAATCTCTTTTCTGAGGTTACGGCTGAATCCATGCATGCGTATGATCACAAAAGCCTTTTCGAGAAGATCCAGATAGCGCTCCACGGTGTTCTTGCTCATCCCCAGATGACCCGCCAGTTCGCTGAATGACACCTCCCGGCCGAGTTGGAATGCTACGAGCTGCAGAAGCCTGGCAATACTGGATGCATGACGAATACCGTCCAGTTCCAGAATATCTTTATACAGATACGAGGAAACGATCTCTTTCAGATAGCGCTCACGCTCGCGATTATCTTCCATCAGCACGATCTCGGGATACGAGCCGTATAAAAGGCGCGACTCCAGACGGGATGATGTTTGCGCCGGATTTTCAATTGCCGAGAGTTCCATCTGAGCAAGCGGAAAAAGCCTTAGCGTATATTTACGTCCGGTCAGGGGTTCGCCGATGTTGCGTGCCAGATCGAACGATGACGAGCCCGTTGCGATGATTCGCATGTCGGGTATATGATCGAGAATGAGTTTCAGATTGAGGCCAATATTAGGTACCTTCTGCGCTTCATCAACGACAAGCAGACGGTTATTCCCGACGAATGCGGAAAGCTTTTCTATCGACTCGCTGGAAAGATAGTGACGGACATCTATGTCCTCTCCGCTCACCGATAACGCCCCTTCGCCCTGCCCGCGCATATATTCATTGACCAGAGTGGTCTTGCCTGTGCGACGGGCACCATAGACGACAACCGCCTTGCCCGGTTTGAGCAGGGCGGCAATGTTATCAATATGTTTTTGGCGTATGTACATGCTATAAAATCATATAAATACAGTCAGTGTATTGACTATATTTTACTTATTTTGGTCAATTAGTGCAAGCCGTGATTTACTCCATCCCCTTTCTTGCTCTGACTGCTGACCTCCTCGACTCCCTTTTTACAGATATATCTCCGGCTCTTTCCGCACACTGCAGTTTGTCATAAGCCATTCACCCAACTGTCTTATCCGGGGCTCCTCCATAGTTCTTGCTCCCGTTGGACAGGACTTGATGCAAGCGCAACATTTGATACACAAGTCTGCGTCTGATACCACCGTATTTTCAAGCACAATAGCAGAGGTTGGGCAGACAGAAACACACATTGCACATTTTGAGCATATCGACTCTTGCGTGACAGGTACTATCCCCGAAAGCATCTTCAGTTCTTTATACGGAAAGTTTCCGGGCACCTGAAGCGTGACCATTTCATCAAGTTTGCGTATGCTTCCTATCTTCTCACGGATCATCCTTCCGAACTCCCTTGCCCTAATCAAATCTTCCGTGTCAGGGCGCCCGACAGCAACCGGCGTCACGCTGTTGGAATATGAATGCTCGCCGATGAAGGCTCCTGCGGCGATTGGCTTAAACCCCAGTTCCAGGACGAGGTCCCTTAATTCCAACAGAGCATCTTCGTACGCTCTGTTTCCATATACCACAACGATTACAGCCGGCGCTCCATTTCCCTTGAGTCGGCGGAATCTGGAGATTGCATCAGCAGGGAGCCGTCCGGCGTATACGGGAGATCCTATGATGGCCAATTCGTCATGCATTTCCACAAACTTCGGCATGTTCGCAGCAGGCCGAGTTAAATCAACTTGCTCTACCTGAACAATCTGAACTCCCTGCGCGATGGCGTCTATGACTTTCTTTGTTGTCCGTGTAGGTGAAAAGTAGATCAATTTCACAGAGCCGATTTTCATATATTTACCGTCTGGATGAAAAAAGTATTATGTCCCGCATTTCCCTTTTCAGCTCTATTGCTACTTCTTCAATTGCCACAAAGAAATTGGATGTGTCCCGGTATAGCAATTATTGTCAGATCGTGAGGCATAATTGGGTCTGGCTTGCAGATATGCCTTAACCCAGAGCCTTCTTCGTCCTCTCCACCGCTTCCTTCTCCCTCATCAATTCCCCTTCCGTAGCTTGCCGTGCACTTATTTGCCGCTGCTGTTATGTCTCGAACCCCTTTACATCTCTCCCTTGCCGCCAGAGATCAGTTTGCCGGGGCCGGCAAACCGATGCTTCATTTGGTCGCCGTCCGCACCCTTTTTTTCTTGGGCTCACTCTCCGCCGACCTGCTGTTCTTGATCAGTTCGACAAAATTCACAGATGGCAATACGAATTTACCGTGTGCTCCATTCGCAGTGATTTGGGCTACCACCCCGCGAGCGACGCCGTAAAGCATAACCAGCCCATTCAATCCGATCATTTTTTGCATGGTTTCTTCATCAGTTCCCTTCACGAACTCGAAAAAGCCACTGATTTTAATAAACACATAATACGGGCCTATAGCGAATATCTGTTTCGATTTATTCAGCTCAATTACCATAGTGACCATAAACAGAGGCCCTTTACCTTTGCGCTTTATATTGAAACCAATATTTATTTCACCTTTTTCCTCTTTTGCGGTCTTGTGATAATCGGCATTGCCCTTTAGCGTCAATTCTTCGACAACATAGTCGGCAATATTAAGCTGCGCTTGCATATTCACCCTCGCCGACGACCGGATTGAACGATTCCGTAAACTTGTCTGTATCGATCTTTTTCGCAACGGCAAACGTCCTGATTTCGAACCCCTTGGGACACATTTCGAGGTTCAGGTCGCAATCAAGCGCGTGTGAGATCGCAACCATGCTTCTAATGGTCAGGTTCGGATTGCCGTTCAGCACTTTGGTAATGAACGGCTTGGAAACACCGAGTTTATCGGCAAGATCGGAGCGGCTCATGCCCATTTTCTGCATTTTGTTTACAATTTTTTCGGTAAAGTCGATAATAGCAGTTTCCGTCATGAAGTCTACGTCGTCCCGGAATTCCCGGAGTTTCTCCTTGTACCACTTCTCCAGTTTCATATTGTTATCTCCTGTTATGGTAGGCGATTAGCAGTTCTTTTGCTTTTTCTATTTCGTTTGGCGGCGTCTTGTCCTTCTTCTTAGTGAATCCGTGAGTAAGAATGATGACATTCCGCCCCACTAAAGCACAGAGTATCCGCACCTGAAATGATTTGAACTCCCAGATATTGCCTTCAACTTTCTTGAATTTCTCCACATTATTCGGTGGCCCGTAGTCCGCCGCACGCTGAAGTAATGCCATGATTTTCTTCTGATCTGCACCTTCAAGGTCATCGATAAACTCGCACACCTGCCTTGCACGGTTATGGCATCAATGTTATGACTTCTTCCCGAAACGAGCCTTTCTGTATCTGTCATAATATTAACCTATAAGTTAATTTTTTCCAAGTAAAATTTTTCTCAGGCGATTATCAATTTCACTTCTCCCTAATCATATCACTTTGCACAGGGGTTTTGAAGAGGCTTTAGTTTAGATTTATTTTCAATACCTGACAGCGAGAGTCTGACCACAGCGTCCCCTATATCGGTCCTTCTGTTCCGCAAAGGATAGAATTGCATACCCTGCGACACTATATTGAATAAAATATTGATATTTTGTGCAGTACAATATAATATATGAACATATGAGGGAAATTATACTTACCCAACGGGCCGACAGGGACAGGATGTTGGCGGCGAACTATGTTCCTCGTGAAGGATTAGATAGGCTCCGTGCAGCTCTTCCGACTAATCTTATCAAGGTCATTACAGGGCCTCGAAGAGCCGGTAAATCTGTTTTTGCTATCCAGGCTCTCAAAGGAAAGGATTTTGCCTACCTTAATTTCGATGACGAACGTCTTGTTAGTGTTACTGATTACGACGAGATATTGAAAGGTATAAGACAGGTCTATGGCGGGACAAAATTTTTACTGTTTGACGAAATACAAAATATGCCAAAATGGGAGCTTTTCTTGTCTCGACTGACAAGGAGCGGGTTCAACATTGTTGCGACCGGCTCGAACTCTCGCCTTCTGAGCAGCGAACTCTCAACACACCTTACCGGAAGGCATATCCCCTTTGAGATTTTACCGTTTTCTTTCGGAGAGTTCCTCACGACAAAAGACATGCCGGACGATTTTTTTAAAACAAAGGAAAAGCAAGGCGAGGTTCTCAGTTACCTTGATGAGTATCTTCAGAAAGGTGGTTATCCGGAGGTTGTCGTCAATGGGGTTGAACATAAAAGCTATCTTAAGACTTTGTTTGAGAGTGTTCTCCTTAAGGATATTGTGGGGCGCTACAGAGTCAGGAATTCTCAAGGGCTTAAAAATATCGGATTCTACCTGTTGACGAACCACTCCGCTTCCGCCCCGCGGGATAGGTCGACCTCGTATAACGAGCTGGCAACGGCTCTAAAGTTCAACAGCGTCAATACATTGGAAAAATATATTTCCTATCTTGAAGAGGTATTCATCGTATTTAAAACAACGAGGTTCTCGTTTAAAGTGCGCGAGCAGATAAAAAGTCCCAAGAAATTTTATGGATACGATTTGGGTATGGTGGATGCCGTGAAATTCAAGATATCGAATGATACAGGACGCCTTCTTGAAAACGCCGTGGCCATAGAATTAAAGCGCCGTGGTGAAGAATTCTATTACTATAAAACACCCGGCAACAAGGAAGTGGACTTTGTTGTAAAAAACGGTACTGAGGTCGTTAAACTAATTCAGGTTTGTTACAACCTTTCGGATCCGAAGACTGAAAAGCGTGAATTTTCGGCGCTTGTAAAAGCTGCTCAAGAACTTCGATGCTCATCCTTGAGCATTGTGACATGGGATCACGAAAAAACCGTTCTGAACGATGGTTTTGAGATACACTTGATACCTGCCAGTAAATGGTTGCTCGGGATAGAGCCCAGTCCAAAGCCATTGACGTAGAAGCAAGTCAACTTCGGTATCGGATTAAATATGGATTCGGTATAATACTCTTGAAGGCATGATTGTGATTCTCATGCATCACATATATATGCTTCATAATCTATTAAACATTGAAAGGAGCGGCATCACGACTGTTAGTTTACAGTCAATGCTGAGATAAGACATGGCCAAATATACCGCACCGATCAGCGAAGATATTCGTCAGAGGATTCTTGCTTTACCGAGGGGCATAAAATTCGCTGCCTTCATGGAAAGGGCAATCACTCTCTTCGTCGAAGAAATTGAAAAAAATCCTGAGTTGACTCACGAAGACTTCGTGCTTACCAGGACTGAGCGCAAGACGACTTCCGGCAAGAAAAAACGATAGCAGCCGCATCATTACACCAGCCCCAGCCGGGACGATTTCCATGAATCCAAATCAGTATGTTATTCTTATAAGTTACTGTGGGGGTTGGGTTCTGCCTCTTCCGCATTGTTGCTGAAATCTCGTTTATGAAATTGACGTCTCTGCCGGCTGTCCGACTGGGATTGTGGAGAAACAAGAATGAAAAAAATAGTCGTTTTTGTCCTGGGGCCTGACAGGCCGGGTATTATCGCGACGATCTCGAAGGTTCTCTTCGAGCAAGGCTGCAATCTCGAAGATGTGAGTCAGACAATCCTCCAGAGTGAGTTCATGGGAATCTTTATCGTTTCGATGAAGAGCGAAGGAATTGAAGGCCGGGTTTTATCCTCATTACAGGCCCAGCTGGAACCATCCGGCCTTTTCGTGCACCTGAGGCCTGTGGAGGGATCAGCCATTGTACAGCAGCCCATTAGCGAGTCATTCATCATCACTACTGTAGGCCCTGACAGGCCGGGGCTTGTAGCGGGGATCACGGATGTTCTGGCCTGTTATAAAGTAAATATCACAAACCTGAAGGCCGTGGCCAGGGGAAATCGGGACGGTCAGAATTACGTGATGATTTACGAGATCGACATCCCACCGGCAACCGATTATCATGCATTGAGAACAGCCCTGTTTGGCCGGGCACAGAAACTCGGCCTGGACATCAACCTCCAGCACAGGGAAATCTTCGAACAGATCCATAGGGTATAAATAATGCTGACAGAACGCGAAATCATATCGACCCTCGAAATGCTCAGGAATGAAAACCTCGATGTCCGCACGGTTACGCTGGGCATCAGCCTCTTCGATTGCGCAAGCCACGACATAGAGCGATTCATATCGAATGTCCGCGCCAAGATCACGCGGCTCGCAGGAACGCTCGTCGACATCTGCGACGAAGTGGGACTTAAATACGGTATTCCGGTCGTCAACAAGAGGATATCCATCAGTCCCATTGCGGTTGCGGCCTGCAGTTTTTCTGCGGAGGAAATGTGCAGGATAGCCATCGCCCTTGATGACATGGCACGCACTCTCAGGATAGATTTTATCGGCGGCTTCAGCGCACTCGTCGAAAAAGGATTCACAAAAGGAGATTATGCTCTCATCGAAGCGATCCCCGAGGCGCTGGCTAAGACAGACCGCGTCTGCTCATCGATAAATGTGGCATCGACCCATGCCGGTATCAACATGGATGCGGTTGCGCTCATGGGAAGGACTATCAGGCGCACCGCAGAGATTACGGCAGACCGCGACGGGATAGGCTGCGCCAAGCTCGTCGTGTTCGCCAATATACCTCAAGATGTTCCGTTCATGGCCGGGGCTTACCTTGGCGTGGGGGAGCCGGATGCCGTTATAAATGTGGGAGTCAGCGGCCCCGGCGTTGTCAAGAGAGCTATCGACCGCGCCCGAGCGGCCGACCCATCACTCGACCTTGGAAAGCTGTCTGAGACCATCAAGCGCACGGCCTTCAAGGTGACCCGCGTGGGAGAGCTGATCGGCAGGCAGGTTGCCGGTAAGTTGGGCGTCCCGTTCGGCGTAGTAGACCTTTCACTCGCTCCGACGCCGAATGTCGGAGACAGTGTCGGCGAGATATTTCAGAGCCTCGGACTCAAGAGCATCGGCAATCCGGGATCTACAGCCATTTTGGCGATGCTCAACGACGCGGTTAAAAAAGGCGGCATCTTTGCAAGCTCATATGTCGGTGGCCTGAGCGGGGCCTTCATCCCTGTAAGCGAAGACCTGAATATAGCCGAAGCGGCAAGAAACGGAAAACTTACAATCGAGAAACTCGAAGCCATGACGAGCGTATGCTCAGTCGGGCTCGATATGGTCGCAATACCCGGCGACACTTCCGCTGAGACGATCTCAGGCATTATAGCGGACGAAATGGCCATCGGGGTCATAAACAGCAAGGCGACGGCGGCAAGACTTATCCCTGTGCCTGGCAAGAAAGCTGGAGAACGCGCATCATTCGGCGGCCTGCTGGGCGAGGCGACCATTATAGATTTGCCGGATGACGGAGGGTCGGCAGGTTTCATCAAACTCGGCGGCAGGATCCCTGCGCCGGTCCAGAGTTTTAAAAATTAGGCCAATTCGGCATATGGTCGGGACAGAACATGCAGCCAACAAACAGCAATAAGATCAAGCAGGAATTCAAGGCGCGCCGCACTCGCCAGATCATCGCGATAGGTACGACTTTGGCCCTTCTTTTGCTGCTCGCCTTGCTCTATAATCACACCCATATACTCGAAGGCTTCGCAAAGAAAGATATCCTCTCGGCTCAAATCCTGATCCTGTGCGTATTTATCGGCTTCAGCTCATACAACTGGAAATGCCCTTCATGCAACAGCTATATCGGTCCCGACATCAACAGGCGTGTATGCAGGCATTGCGGCGCCAGGCTGAGATGAACTTTCGGCGTGCCTTGAGTCTTTTCGATATCTTCAGACGTAAAAAGATTCATTCGCTATCCGATTTTTCGGCCGGTATGACTGAAGCTGACTTTCTGGCCTTAATGCCCGGATTTTCGGGGCATATAGTAGATGTTGTGCAGAGAGCATCCATTCAGTTTTACAGGGACATCCACAGCCACGAAGCCAGCCCTTTTCCGAAGGTGAAGGACGAGTTTTTCTATCTGATTTATTTCGTTTCGCAGGAAAGGATACGGTCCCTGTTCTCCATAGCTACCGGCGGACGGATGGCGGACGCCTTGCATGAGACCATAAATCGGAGGATGGCCGAAATCGACCGCTCCTTCGCAAGGGCTAAATTTTGGGACGCCTACCTCGCCAGAGAGGCAGCTTACTCGGCCCTTTATACGCATTCTGAGCGCCGGGACGACTCCGTCATACCCGAAAACCTGCCCTATATCTTTAGTGGTTTCCTGCAGGCGCATCTCGATTGTCCGGAAACCATTGTCAGACATCACGGCATCCAGATGGCTGGTGAAGCGATATATCTGCTGGAGGGAAAGCGCTGAATACGGCAGGTGCTCCATGGATACGTTAAACAGGGAGACATGGTGCGTCTATATTCTCAGGTGCTGCAACAATTTTTTGTATATAGGGATAACAAACAATATCGATAAAAGACTCAGGGAGCACGAACGCGGCACCGGAAGCAAATTCGTCAGGTCACGCAGACCGTTCGAACTGATCAAAACCATTCCATGCAAAACTGCCGGAGAAGCGCGGCGTCTCGAATACAGCCTGAAGAGATTAAAGAGAGCAAAAAAAATTGAATCACTAGGCCTCAAGATCGGTGCGACACCTAAAAAACCCGCTCCCCCAAGCGGGTAAGGGAGCGGTCCATTATCGGTTATTCGCGCTCTGCAATCGGGATGTAATTCTTTTTGCCTTTCAGCGACGTAACATATGAGGGTCTGATAATCCGGGCCTGGACGATCTCTTCGATCCTGTGCGCGGACCAGCCTGCCACCCTGGCCATCGCAAATATCGGGGTGAAGAGTTCCTTGGGGATGCCCATGCAGCGGTAGACGAAGCCGGAATAGAAATCGACATTAGTGCAGACAACCTTACCCTTCTTCTCCCTGACAAGTTTAGGGGCTATCGTGGCAATTCTTTTATAAAGCGAGAATTCTTCCTCACGCTTCGCAGCCTTAGCGAGCTCCCCCGCTTTATTCTCCAGGTAAACAGCACGCGGGTCGGATACAGTATAAACCGCATGTCCCATCCCGTAAATCTTGCCGGATTTGTCACCGGTCTCTTTATCCAGTATCGTCTCCAGGTACCGCGTCACCTCGTCATCGTTCTCCCAATTCTTGACCTTGCGCTTGATGTCGTTCATCATCGCAACAACTGCCTCGTTCGCACCGCCGTGCAGGTGCCCGGAAAGCGAGCCTATCCCCGCGCAAAGGGCCATGTAGGTATTGGCGCCCGAGGAAGAGACGCAGCGGGTTGAAAACGTGGAGTTGTTACCGCCGCCATGCTCGGCATGGAAGACCAGCATAGTATCGAACAATTCGGCTGTGGCCCGGTCGGGAAGTTCGCCGAAAAGCATGTAAAGGAAGTTTTCGGCAGCACTCAGATTCGACAGCGGGTCCTTCAGTTTTTTAGGCTCTTTTTTCTCCATCTTCGTTGTCAGGTAGTTATACGCGATGATGGTCGGAAACTGGGCGATGAGTTCGATGCACTGCCTCATGACATCATTCATGTCGGTCGAGTTCGGATGTTTATCGAACAGATGCATAGCCGACACTATCGTATGAAGAGAGCCCATCTGGTCGTCATGCCTGGGCCTCTTCAGGATCATATCCCGCGCTTCGTCAGGAAGTCCTCTCTTCTTGGCAATAAGTTGCGAAAAGGACTTAAGGTCGGTCTTTGCTGGAAGCACACCCGTCAAAAGCAGGTATACTATTTCCTCGTACCCAAACCTGCCCTCTTTTTCCTTCCCCCTCACGAGATCATCAACGTCATAGCCGCAATAGAAGAGTTTGCCGGGGACCGGGTTGACCCTTTCGGTGCCGTCCCCATGGGCGACCTTTTCATATCCTATGACCTGCCCCTTGCTGGTGATACCTACAAAAACACCTGTACCGTCTTCATTTCTGAGGCCGAGTTTGATATTCTTCTCTTTGACGATTCCCGGATCGACTTTATCATGAAGTAAAGCGAGTTCCTGAACTTTCCTGAGCACTCCATCCATATCCCTGACCCCTTTCACGCAATTCTTTATCTATGTATTAAAATATTTTACCATAGGACAACGCAACTCTATTTGCGGGCTCGATGCCGATACGATAAACTCTAAGCATCGCTGATCCATTTATAACAGACAACCTCGGGGGTGAAATATGACGAATATGCTGCCAAACTCGCTGATAGAACACGGACTTCCTCTGATCCAGGATGCCGACCTTAACGGCAAGATAGTCCTGGTCCGCTTCGACCACAACGTTGTAAAAAAGGGAGAGATAAGGGACCCGTTCAGAATCGACAGAACCATAGGAACGTTATATCATATCGTTGAACGCGGCGGCAGACCGATAATGATGACCCATGTTGGGAGACCAAAGGACAAAAAGAGCGGGACCATCGCATGCAGGGCCGAAGAGTCGGTGGAGCCGATAGTGCAGTATCTCGAACAGAAGCTCCATACGAAAATACATGTCCCCCGCTTCCCTGTCGACGCCGCAAAGGGGATCACGGGGATCGACACCTCTGTCAACCTCGCTATCAGAGAACTCAGGGAGAGAAGGATCGGGGGTATCTACCTTCCAAATACCCGTTGGTTCCACGGCGAAGAGTCAAAGGAGGAGGATAGCGATAGCTTTGCACTTCAGCTTGCCGGACTGGGAGACATCTATGTCAATGACGCCTTCGGATCATGGCAGGCGCATGCCTCGACATTCAACATAACCCGCCACCTTCCATCATACGCCGGGTTCCTGATGCAGCAGGAGATCACGAACCTGGGCAGGGTGCTTAACCCGGAGAGGCCTTTCCTTGCCGTTGTAGCCGGATCGAAATACGATACAAAGATAAGGCCGTTATACGCAATCTATGAAAAAGTGGACTATCTTATCCTGGGCGGCGTCATCTACAACACCTACCTTTGCGCCAAATACAATGTTCGCATTCAGGGCGTGCTCGA
>JBGOVD010000248.1:0-4210 GCA_041477935.1 Dissulfurispiraceae bacterium
AAAATATCATGCGTGACTTACATCATCGTAAAAAGTTTCAGGCTCAATATTCCGGTCGGCCTTAAAATCGGCACCAGGGTATTTAGTCCCGGTGCGCTGATTTCTTCTGAAACCGGGAAGGCGGGCGCCGGGAAAGCTGCAATGCTGAAGGAGCTCGCCCTATATGGAGTGAATAACTGATGACACGCAATAGGGACGGATATACGATTAGCATAAGGGCCGCCCTGAACGGTCTCACCTGCGTTGCCGGACTCATCAGCTTTTTATCGGTGGTCAGGTATGTGGGGACCATATTCGCACTCGGCTTTGTCTTCATTTTTATTACGGCCTTCTATTTCGACTATCGCATGAGATACGCGATTTCCCGAAGGGTACTCAATATAGTTCTCGTCATCTTTATCATCCTCAATTCTTTCAGGATCACACTCGATAATTTTGCCGCGCCGATAGTCGAGACCCTTTTGATACTGATGGCCGTCAAGTTTCTGGAAGAGAAAAAGACGCGTGATTATATGCAGATCTATGTCCTCTCAACCTTTTTACTCGCCGGTTCCGCATTATTGACCCTCGACCTTCAGTTCCTTATAAGCCTTGTCCTGCTGGCGTTTTTATTGCCGCTATGTATTGTGCTGCTGACCTTCTATTCGCAGGAGAACGGCATGACTCTTAGCAACGTCGAACTCTCAAGTGTGGTGTCGAAGGCCCTGCTCATCCCTCTTGTCTCGATACCCATGACGGCCCTCATGTTTCTCATACTGCCAAGGACCGGGTTCCCGCTTCTCGACTTTCTTAATGCAGGCGGCGGAACTACAGGATTTACGGACCATGTTACGCTGGGCGATATCTCCAATATCCAGGAAAACTCAGCCGTAATTCTCCGTGTAGAGACCGAGCCTGTGAGCGAAGGCATGCTCTACTGGAGGGGGATAGTACTCGACTATTTCGACGGGACATCGTGGAGAAGCCTTGACAAGGAGCGGGAACGCCGCAGTAATTTCAATCTGAAGGGCAAGAAGGTTTACCAGATCATCTATCTTGAACCTTACGGAAATAAATATCTCTTTTCGCTGGACAAACCGGTATCCCTGAATTATCGCGACTCGCAATTTTTCGATGACCTGACCGTGAGAACGCGGCAGGACATAGACCGGCGGATCAAGTACAGCGCCGTATCGGTGCTTTCCGATGCCGAATGGCAGGAAAGTATCGATACGAGAAAATATCTTCGGCTTCCTCCCGGGGATTTCGGAAAGATCGTGAAGCTGGCCAGGGAAGTAACTGCAGGTAAAAGCGGGGAAGAGGCGGCCCGGGCTGTCCTTCATTACCTCAGGGATGGGCAATTCGCTTATTCGCTCAGGAATCTGCCGGTGACCGCCAAGCCGATTGAAGATTTTCTGTTTAACTACAAATATGGCAACTGTGAGTATTTCGCCTCAACGATGGCGGTTATGCTGCGCACATCCGGGATACCGTCCCGTCTTGTCGGCGGCTACCGGGGCGGCTATTACAATGACCTCGGTGGCTACTACCTTGTAGCGCAGAATAATGCCCATGTCTGGGTGGAGGCCTATTTCCGCAACAAGGGCTGGGTGCGGATGGACCCGACACCTGGTGCCATCGGTGCATTTACGGACAGCAGCCGAAAGGGTATTTTGTTGCGTATCAGGCTTTTTTTCGATGCTATGAACTATTATTGGAATTCCATGATTATCAGCTACGACCTGAACAAGCAGATATCGCTTATTGACGGGTTCAAAAATGCGGTTAAGAGTCCACGGCTCGATGCGGCGGCTTTGAAGAGTTTTGCTGCCAGGGCCATTGTACTGATTGCAGTGCTGTTTGGTTCGGCAGCTCTCCTTTATCGTATGGTCCGGAGAAAGCCCCCCGAAAGACGAATGATCGATAATTACACAAAAAAAATGAGAAAATACGGCTATGAAAGGACCATGTCCGAAGGACTACAGGAATTTGCAGCAAAAATAGAAGACCCCCGATTACGTGACAAAGCCCATGTTTTTGCGGCGGAATTCGAGGGGCTTTATTACCGGGACAGGGGCATGACCAGGGATGATCTGGCCCGTTTGAAACGTCTGCTGGACGATATCTGAAAAGAGTGTTATTTTGCCTTTCATTTGTAGTAAAATGATGCAGAATTACAATTCTACATCGAGGGAGGTTACGATGACCGACGAAGAGATCGTAGAAGCGCTGAAGCAGGTGAGTGACGATTTCAAGAAGCTTTGCCAGGAGCACAAGGAATTGAATGGCCAACTTGATGAGCTGAACAAGAAGCATTATCTCTCTCCCGAAGAGGAGATAGAAAAGAAAAGAATGCAAAAAGAAAAGCTCTACAGAAAGGATAAAATAGCCGAACTGGTCCGGGATTACAAAAAGAACCACAATAATTAATCCATAGTAATCAAATAATTTCATCTGCGGCTGAGGCCGTTCGAGAAAGATAAGGGGATATTTTTTTATGAGAAGAAGCGATACGATCAAATGCGGACTTGAGCGCATGCCTCACAGGGCGCTCCTTTATGCCACAGGGATGCCGCGCAGCGAGATGAACAAACCCTTCATAGGGGTAGCCACCAGCTTTACCGATATCATTCCGGGCCACATCGGCATGCGTGACCTTGAGAGATTCATAGAAAAAGGGATCCATACCGGGGGGGGATATCCCTTCTTCTTCGGCATTCCGGGCATATGCGACGGCATAGCTATGGGACATAAAGGCATGCACTACTCTCTCGCATCGCGGGAGCTTATAGCCGACATGGTCGAGACGATAACCGAGGCGCATCAGCTCGATGGGCTCGTTCTTCTCACAAACTGCGACAAGATAACCCCCGGCATGCTGATGGCCGCGGCCAGACTGAATGTTCCCAGTATAGTAGTGACAGCCGGACCTATGCTCGGAGGCCATTACAAGGGACGCCGCCTCAATCTCACGAGCGATACATTCGAAGCTGTCGGCAAATTCAAGAAAGGCCTGATCAAGCAGGAAGAACTGCAAAACCTGGAGATGTGCGCGTGCCCGGGAGCGGGATCGTGCCAGGGGATGTATACCGCCAATACAATGGCTTGTGTAACAGAGGCACTCGGAATGAGCCTGCCGGGCTGCGCGACGGCCCCGGCGGTGCTCGCACAAAAGAAGCGGATCGCCTTTGAGAGCGGGATCAGGATCGTAGAGTTGATCAAAAAGAATATTACTCCGCGGAAGATCATGACGAAGGAGGCCTTTGAAAACGCCATCAGGGTCGATCTTGCCCTCGGAGGCTCTACGAATACGGCACTCCATATCCCCGCTATGGCTCATGATGCCGGTGTCGATCTTAATCTTGAAACATTCGACGAGATCAGCAAAAAGACCCCTCACATTACTAACATGATTCCGGGCGGTCAATACTACATGGAAGACCTCGATGCTGCCGGCGGTATTCCGGCGGTCCTGAATAGACTGAAGGCCATGCTCAAGGATAGCCCCACGGTTTCGGGTGCAAGCATTCTGCAGATTGCCGAAGCAGCTGAAGTATTCGACGAAGATGTAATCAGGCCGCTGAACAAGGCCTTTCATAAAGAGGGCGGAATAGCCGTGCTCAAGGGCAATCTCGCACCCGACGGAGCTGTCGTCAAGCAGACCGCTGTGAGCAAAAACATGATGAAGTTCGAAGGTACGGCGAAGGTCTACGACTCCGAAGAAGCGGCCATGAAGGCCATCCTCGCCGCTGAAATAAAGTCCGGCGATGTCGTGGTCATCAGGTATGAAGGCCCCAAGGGCGGCCCGGGCATGAGAGAAATGCTCTCGCCCACTTCGGCAATTGCAGGCATGGGGCTTGCCGAATCCGTGGCGCTTATTACCGACGGTCGATTCTCGGGAGGCACCCGCGGCCCCTGCATCGGCCATGTCTCACCCGAGGCAATGGAGGGCGGCCCAATCGCTGTCGTCAAAAACGGCGACAAGATACGGATCGATATCCCTAAAAGAAAAATCGAAGTGGTCATTTCCGAGCAGGAAATGAAGGACAGGATGTCTCTCTGGAAAAAGCCGCAGCCGAAGATAAAGAAGGGTTATCTTTCGAGGTATGCGAAGCTGGTCAGTTCGGCCGCGAGCGGCGCGATAATGCTCGATTAATAAAGCCTTTTCGTGTTAGTATAGCTCTCCTTAAAGCGGGCGTAACTCAGTGGTAGAGTACTAGCTTCCCAAGCT
>JBGOVD010000354.1:0-3100 GCA_041477935.1 Dissulfurispiraceae bacterium
AGCACTACGCCGCCATGGCTCGTGCCGGTCTGGACGCTCAGCTTGCTCAATGCCTTGCCGCCCCTGAAGGTCTCCCTGATGCCGTCGAGATATGCCCGCGCCTCATCCGGGGTGCTGTTCTTGCTGCCGATCTCTCCGATCTCGCCGCCGATGGACACCTCGACACCCGCCGGCTGCAACTGCCTTACATGCTCTGCAAGCTTCGCCGTCATCTCGAAGTTCGGTCTCTGCTGGTCCTTGATCGAAACCTGGTCAAGGTCTACGAGTGTAGAGGTATCGATATCGATATTGTAAAATTCAGCTTCGATGGCCTCGGCGATCAGGCCCTTTACATAGTTCAGCTCCGGCTCGGGGTCTTTCAGGAAATTTCTTCTTACAATCTGGAAATGATCTCCCTGGATAAAAACCGGCCCTTCATACCCTTCCCTCACCGCTGCCGCGAGGACAACTGTAGAGTATTCGAGAGGACGTTGTTTCGTATAACCGATTTCTGACCGGGCGATCTCGAAAATAACAGGGCCGACCTTCAGTTCGAGGGCCTTCTTGAATATGGCCCGCGCAACATCGTAGGTGAGCCCCCTTATATTGATCGCAGGCACCGTAAAGCCGGGATAGTTCCTCCCCATCTCTTCGTAGAGCTCCTGAATAGATGCCGGTATGGCGCCGGCCGCCTTTGCGATCTCCTTGACGAGGATGAAGAGCGATTTTCTCTTTGCGTCATCGGGCTCGAACACGGCGCTGTAGATGAGGCTATCCATCATGTCCCTGAGGCCTTTTTTGTCCGTGACGGAAATGGAGCCGTCTTTGACTTCGACAACCTTTTTCAAATCGTATAAAGCCATGAAAACCTCCGGACTTATTGAATTTTTCATATAGTATATCAGAACATTGGACATTTGACATTAAAGATTCCAAAAAATGATAATTAAAAATGAGCTCTAGAATCAATGCCTTCGGGCCTTATCTCAAGAAGATATTCAGCGCTGCAGTCTACAAAGTCAATGTCGACGCGGGATTCACCTGCCCCAACAGGGATGGAACAGTAGGCACCACGGGCTGCATCTATTGCAATAACGACAGCTTCAGGCCGTCGCAGTGCAGGCCGGAGGCCTCCCTTAAGGACCAGATCAGGCAGGGGATAAGTTATCTGTCGATGCGCTATAAGGTGGGGAAATTCCTTGTTTATTTCCAGCCATTTACAAACACATATGCGCCTGTAGCCGAACTGGAGCGGCTTTACCGCGAGGCCCTCGCTGAGCCGTCGGTTGTCGGCCTCGCCATCGGCACACGTCCTGATTGCATCGACAGGGAAAAGATCGCCCTACTCGAAGCTCTGGCGAAAGACCACTTCATCCTCGTCGAATACGGTCTCCAGTCGATTTACGACAAGAGCCTCGACTACATCCTGAGGGGGCACGATTACCGGACGTTTCTCGACGCGCTGAAACTTACCGCAGGCAGGGGCATCCATATAGGCGCCCATATCATCGTAGGAATACCGACAGAGACGCGCGAAGAGATGCTCGCCATGGCTGATGAGATTTCGACGCTGCCGATCGAGTTTCTGAAGATCCATCAGCTCCAGGTCATAAAGAACACGGTGCTTGCCGAACGCTATGCTGATCAGACTTTCCACACGTTCGGATATGAGGAGTACCTGGATTTTCTTGTCGATTTCATCGAGAGGCTTTCTCCCAATATCGTGCTTCAGCGGCTATTCGCGACAGCCCCGGATGAGATACTCATCGCGCCCCAGTGGGGCAGGACCAGGCACCAGATTATCCGCGATATAGAAGCGAGGTTCGAAAAAAGGAATGCCGTTCAGGGCTCTAAGTGTGTATGCAAGGCAGAGTGAAGGGATGCATTCTATAATTTTGGGCCATCTTCCAGGTTGTTGCAACTTAACGGAGATATTTCTGCTATAATTGAGTTGCAATTCAAAGGCGTTACGAGACGCAGATTATCCGTGGCAGGAAAGAGAGGTCCGAAAGAGGAATGCTAGCGAGGGCTCTAAGTGCGTATGTCATCGGCATCGACGCTCACCTGATCGAAGTTGAGGTCGATATCGCCGCCCGCGGCCTGCCGCACTTCTCGATGGTGGGGCTTCCCGACGCTGCCATGAAAGAGAGCCGGGACCGCATCAAGGCCGCACTCAAGAACATCGGCTTCAATTTCCCTCTCAAACAAATAACTATCAACCTTGCCCCCGCAGACATGAAAAAAGAGGGCTCGTCGTTCGATCTTCCCATCGCCGTCGGCATCGTAGCCGCAGAAGGGATCATCCCTGCAAATCCTCTCTCGGACTATATCATCGCCGGCGAACTTTCCCTGGACGGCAGGGTAAAGCCGGTGAAGGGTGCGCTCTCTATCGCGCTTGAGGCCAAGAAGAAGGGGGTCAAAGGGGTCATCCTGCCGAAGGAAAATGTTGCCGAGGCAGCAGTTGTGGCAGGCATCGAAGTTTACGGGATGGAGAGCCTCCCGGACGTGATCGAGTTCTTAAGCGGCGTTTCGAAGAGGGAGAGTTTTGTCGTCGACACCGATGCTGCGATGGCGGAGAACTCGATATACGAAGACGACTTCTGCGATGTGAAAGGGCAGGAGCATGCAAAGAGGGCGCTCGAAGTGGCGGCGGCCGGGTCGCACAACATACTGTTGATAGGCCCTCCCGGAAGCGGAAAAACGATGCTCGCAAGACGTCTGCCTTCGATACTGCCGCCCATGACCTTTGAAGAAGCGCTCGAAACTACGAAGATACACAGCGTGGTGGGCCTTCTTGCGCCGGGGCAGTCCCTTCTCGCTATTCGGCCGTATAGAAACCCGCATCACACGATTTCGGATGTTGCTTTGATCGGAGGCGGACAGTTCCCCCGGCCCGGCGAAGTATCGCTTGCTCATCATGGAATTCTGTTCCTGGACGAGCTGCCCGAATTCAAGAGGAATGTACTCGAAGTACTGCGGCAGCCTCTTGAAAACGGTCATGTTACAGTATCGCGAGCGCTTGCTACGGTTGCTTATCCAGCTCAATTCGTCCTCGTGGCAGCGATGAACCCCTGTCCTTGCGGCTTTTACGGCGATTCCCGGCATCAATGCACCTGTACGC
>JBGOVD010000090.1:0-7221 GCA_041477935.1 Dissulfurispiraceae bacterium
AATTACAGCAATGAGATCGTTGATGGTAGTATCGGGATTCTCGAGGAGCATGATCAGCCCGTTGATGACCTCTCCCAGGTTATGGGGCGGAATATTCGTCGCCATGCCGACGGCAATACCGGACGAGCCGTTAATGAGCAGGTTCGGAATCCTCGCCGGAAGAACAGTCGGCTCTTCAGTGGTATCGTCGAAGTTAGGTGTGAAATCGACCGTCTCCTTTTCTATGTCGGCGAGCATCTCCTCGGCAATCTTTGCCAGCCGGGCTTCCGTATACCGATACGCTGCGGCAGGGTCTCCATCCAGTGACCCGAAATTGCCCTGTCCGTCTACGAGTGGATACCTCATATTGAAGTCCTGGGCGAGCCTCACCATAGCGTCATAAACAGCAGAATCGCCGTGGGGATGATACTTCTTAAGCACCTCGCCGACGACACCGGCGCTCTTCGAATATTTTTTGTTGGGGAGGAGCCCTTCCTTGTACATCGCGTACAGGATCCTTCTGTGGACTGGCTTCATGCCGTCCCGCACCTCCGGCAAGGCCCTCCCGATAATTACGCTCATCGCGTAATCCAGATAGCTTACCTTCATCTCTTCTTCTATGTTTATTGAAACTCTTGACATTTCCTGGACCCCTTCTATTGAGTTAAAAAAGACCTAATATTTTACCATATTACCTATGCATTATATGATTATATCTGTCCCCGGCAAATGAGAAAGGAAGCTGCAGGGGGCATGGCTGGACTGTTATGGGAAGACTCAGTATCCCGTTTCAGCGTGTTAATCTGACTTTATGATAGGTTCACCAATAAAAAACGTGCCGCTAACCACACCTATTACGGTATTGATTGAAATATAAAGCCAAAGAATGGACAACAGTGCTGTAAGCGATACCGCGCAACCAAAAGTAAGAGGAGAGGGGAAATAAGATGCAATCTTCTGGCTGCAGATGGTATAGGCGGCCAATGGAAAGACGAAAGCCCACCATCCCAGGTTAAAAGGGATTCCTCCTCTCCGCAGTTGATGAAAACTGATAATCACAATTATCCCGACGATCCATATACCAAACCCCCAAATCGCCAGCGCGTAAACGATGGAGGTGTTAGACTCACTGATAAGCCCCATTGTCCTGGCATTCATTGATAAGTCAATAATCGCGCTCACCGCAAGTCCTACCGCGCTCAGAAAGATCCCGAAAGACGGTGTAGTTTCAGCCGGCGGAAGAGCGTGATGCGCAAGGCGCACAAAAATTATCGCGCTAATGAATATAAAAAGAAAGAAGCCTATGCCAAGGAGCGCGGTATTGGCGATGAAAATTGACATGCCCCAGTCCGGCCGGTACTGAAGAGCGAGGGCGAGTACGGGATTACCTATGAGAAGTACAGCCATATTGGCGATTGGGGACATTATCCAGGAAAAATTCATTGTTTCCGGCTTGGGTGAAACCTCTAAACTCATGAGTCGGAATGTGGTGATGAAGGTAAATAGAGTCACTCCTATTATGGCCACTATCCAAATAATAAATGTCAGCATGAAAACTATTTCCTGACTCAGATACTGACTCCATATTAAATGAATATTTGTTCCGAATATGACAGTAGCAACAGGCATGGTCACAAAAAAGTTTGTTGCTATGGGATGCTGTAAATCGCGCCGCACATATTCATAATGTTTGAACCATCGCAGCAGCCATGGGATGAGCACTATGAAATAAAGAATATCGGCCAGACTCGCCAGGGCAATACCACCATACGCTAACAACGGGACATTTCTCCCCCAAACAAATAAAATGTTCGCAAGGCCGCCCGTGCCCATTATTACAGCAAACCATCCTGGCGCGAAGTGTTTTATCAAGTGTTTCTCATGCATACCATGTCCTTTTTGCATCAATATTGACCCGGACAGCGAGTCGATCAGTCTAGGCAATCTTTATGAGAATCAGACCAAGGGTTATAACTGCGATCCCAATGACTTTTATTATTGTGACCCGCTCCTTAAGGAATAAAAATCCGGCCACTGCGCCAATTGCGACAGAAAATTCCCGAGTCGCTACGATATAACTAACGGGTCCATGCCTGAAGGCAAAAAGAATTATCAGATAGGTGCTTATTGATCCGATTCCTATAGCAATTCCGTATCTTGCTTGGGTCCTCAATGAGTATATTAATTCATTCCGATGGCGCGTTACAACAACTACTGTGAGCAGAACTGCGGCAATGGTAAACATCCCCGATATATAGGGGACTGGATGAACAAGACCCGTTCCGACCTTATCCAGACAGGAATATGCGATGATGGTAATGCCTACCACCAGGGCATATTTCAGTGATTTGCGTTTATTAATTTCCTCCGGCTTGTGAATGCCGATGCTTAGTATCCCCAGACAGACAAAAATAATGCCTGCGCAGCCCGGCAGGGATATTCTCTCTCCCAGCACTGCCGCGGCGACAATGCCCGTACCGGCCACTCCGAAACCACGCGAGACCGGATAGACTGTGGAAATATCGCCCATTTCATAACATTTCCCGATATAGTAAAAATATACAGCATGAATTACGCCGGTTGCGCCGATATAATAAAGAGAAGCCGGAGGAAGCCCATACTCGACGATATAATACAGCGCAAAGGGCAGACTTCCGATGGACGCGGCGCATAGTCCGATCGCGATTGTGCCGAGATTCCCTGCTGCCTTTTTAGTGATTAAATTCCAAAAAGCATGAATTAATGCGGCACCAATGACTATAAGGAATATCGAAAGCTCCACGAAACTCCTTTCTTTGGCCGTTGCTTTTTATGAGAGGTATTGTCTTTAAATATCAGGCTCAAACAGCGGGATCACATATGGCCCTTCAGGAATGACAGCCACACGGTGATCGCCATGTGCCTTCACGCTCTCCATGACAGCGGTCAATGGCGATTCGATCACTGGGACGCCTGTAAGTGCCTGCTGGTCCTTCGTCAGCCCCTCGGTGTAGAGAAAAATATTCGCCTTCTTCATGGCCTTGACCTGCATCTCCGTCTGCCATTCATCGACGGCCGCGTATTTTTTCTCTAAGATTCCAAGAAGAAACTTTTCCGGACCTTCGTCGGTCAGACACATTTGCGCTTCAGCATACTCGGGCGATCCAATCCCGTCGGAACATGCAGAGACAATGATGAGGTCACCGCCCGGCTCAAGTATGTCGAGGACGCTCACCATCCCCTTGACGGTCTGGTAATAAGTCTTATCAAGCGGGTACCCCGCAGAACTGCTCACTACGGTCTTGAATCTTGTGTTAAGGCGTATTTCCGCATAGGGCCGCACGAATGAAATCGCTTCGAGGTGACTCTCCTGTATTTCGCCGAAATTGACAAAGGACATCCGGCGGTCCTCATCGATGACTGTATTGACAGCCAGGCACTTTCCAACCATTTGCACTATCTCCATCTGAGCAGCATGCAACGGATTGCCCTCGATAATGCAGTTTGCAGACCTGCAATCCTCCAGAACCCGTGCACAATGAAACGTGCGTATAGTCGTTTCATGGGCAACCCCCGGGGCGACAATTTTTCGACCACCGGAATAACCGGCCATGAAATGGGGCTCCACCAGTCCGACGACGATGCGGAGATCAGCCTGGAGAAAGCGGCGGTCGAGCCTGGCCTCTATGCCGCCTGAGGTAGTCCCTATGTATTCATGATCATCATCCCGCCGCGCAAAATGGTTGACTACTGTCACGGTTTCCAGGACCCAGTCGCTTCCTACCAGTTCACGAAGCTCATCCCCTTCATTCGGCCTGTGCAGACCCGTCGCAACCAGAACAGTTATCGAATCGGCGGGCATTCCAGCCGCGATCAGCTCTTTTATCAGCGGAGGGAGAATAAGTCCGTTAGGTACAGGCCGGGTAATATCGCATATGAGAATGCAGCAAGAGCGGCAACCATTTGCCTCTTTACTAAGCGTTTTGCAGTTCACCGGATTAGCAAAGGCCGCCCTGATTTCACCCTCCGGATCTTCGAGTACAGGCATAGTTTTCTTTTGAATCAGCGTAACGTCGATATTCTCCGGAAAAGAGAGCGCCAGCCCGGTTTTGCCGTATTTCATGTTAATATTCATGCTTTATATCATACCAGACCGTGGCGGCATGATAACAGCAAGGTAAAGCGATACGGAACATAAAATGCTTGACACTGGGGTATAATTCTGCACTACTCTATATGCAGCCGCGAAATATAAGGAGTGTCCTGCTCATGATCTTCTTCATCCTTGCCTTTGTTTTTCTGTGTGTCGGCCGTAAAATTGGGTGGACACTTTCAAGACGATATCTCTATACAACGCCTTCATATGGCGGAGCAGTAATTGCCTGTGCAATGTGGGGATTAGCAGTTGCGGTTATAATATTTGCATTAATTCGCTGGCAAGACCCCAATATTATCTTAAAAATCATTATGGGCTACGCTCTCGGCGGCTACGTTGCGGTCCCGAACTTTGGACTCATCAAAAAAGAGACAATCCACGATGGGGCAAAACCAAGGCACGACCTGATTTCTAATTTGCCGATTGTGGCATACAGCATATCAATAGTAGTTCTTTCCTGGAAATAACAATTCCGTGCTGCATCAATCTCTATCCTGTTTAAGGTGACGGACCTGAGGCTACACACTTCTCTCCTATTCTTCGTCCTCTTCCTCGATAATCACGAGCATCAGACCGCAATCGGGGCACTCATTGGCTCCTGCATGCACGGGGGAACCACAGGCCGGGCATTTCCCCTGGCTGACCAGTTCGTTGGAAGCCCTGATCTCCGGATGCATTTCCATAAAGTATTCCTCAATGCGCTCCTTTGCCCTTTCAACGTCCTCTTTCGATACAATCAGTTGCCATTTATCACCGCAACGGCCTTTGTTACAGCCGGAATCGGAAGTGACTGTGCAAGGGATACCGGCATCGATGAGAACATTGCATAGCTCATCCAACCACTTCAGGTCCCCTTCCCTGACCACGACTGCGTTTCGGACGGCCTTCTCCGCCAGCCGTTTTTTTTCCTCCTGAACACTTCTATACTCTTCGTGCAAGATAAGGGTCACACCGCAATCAGCGCATTTCTCGATATGCGGAAGATACTCGGTTTCGCAATCAGGACAAATCTTATTCCGGTTCATAGTTTGCGAGAGGGAAGGTAATATTTATTTTTCGGCATCATTGTATTATATTAACAGACACTGGGATAAAAGAGAGGGGAGTGCTGCAAAGCATGACCTGCATCCCCTTTCACCTTAAGCAAATTGCATATTTACAAGCCTATGGTAGACCCCTTTTTACTTTTTACATGCGGGCAGTATTGCCCCGGCCGGGCATTGTGCGTAGAATTATGATTACACATGCCCGGTATTCGCTGATCCGGAACGAGGACGGGATTGTATGCAGTTCAATACCAAGGAGGCTCAGATGAAAAAAGTTCTGATCGTCGTATTGTTCGCGGGAATGATCTTCATGATGCAGGCCTGTGTTGTCCATGACGGGCCGGAAGTTCACCAGCGGCCTCAGTACCAGGAGGGTTCAGGGATCCCTGCCAGGATTGATACCCAGCAGCAACGGATCAACCAGGGCATTGCGTCCGGAGAACTGACCCGCAATGAGGCTGACCAGTTGCAGGACAATCTCGATTTTATCCGCAAAGACTATTCACGGATGACCGCAGACGGGCGACTTACCCAGGGCGAAATCCACAGGCTTGAGCGGATGCTCAACCAGAATAGCGAAATGATTCAAAACAAGAAGCATAATGCCGTCAGGAGACTCTATTAAGAACTGCCTGCGCGGGATACAGAAGGCACAGTCTCCTGTATCCCGCGATTCGTTTCAGAGCAACGGATTTCGCACATTCGGGTGTTGATCAGGCCTTCCCTATTTATATAGTCTACCAAGATATTATTATGCTCAATGTCTGATTTTCATGGTAATATATATCATGATATCACGAAAACAGCTCTTTCAAAGAATAGAAACATCTCTCCGCAGGAGCAGGATCACAGCCTTAATCGGCCCTCGGCAATGCGGAAAGACTACACTCGCCAGGCAATTCGTTGCTTCGGACTCAATTAATTACTTCGATCTTGAGGATCCTGCAAGCCTGGCTCGACTCGATCAGCCCATGGTCGCCTTACAGAACCTTCGAGGCCTGATCGTAATTGACGAAGTACAGCATCGTCCCGAGATCTTTTCCGTTCTTCGCGTCCTTGCAGACCGCCAAGACGTGCCTGCAAGGTTTCTAGTCCTGGGAAGTGCTTCATACCGCTTGCTTCACCAGGCGTCCGAGTCGTTAGCCGGGAGAATCGAGACTGTCTATATGGGCGGATTCAGCCTGTCAGAAGTCGACGTACGGAATGATTCCATCCTGTGGAATCGGGGGGGCATGCCTCTTTCCTATCTTGCCCAAAACGACGAAGACAGCTTTGCCTGGCGAAAAAACTTTATTCTGATGTTGTTAGAGCGAGACATCCCTCAGTGGGGCTTTAATATACCTTCCATAATGTTGCTGCGCTTCTGGACTATGCTTGCTCATTATCATGGCCAGATATGGAATGCAGCCGATATAGGAAGGTCTCTGGGAGTTAGTGAAGGATCAGTCCGCCGCTATCTTGACCTTTTGACTGACGCCCTTGTAGTCCGTCAGTTACAGCCTTGGCATGCCAATATTAAAAAGCGGCAGGTCAAAGCCCCGAAAGTTTATGTGCGTGATTCCGGCCTTCTGCACCAACTGCTCGGCATACGTTCCGGAGACGACCTTCTCGGTCACCCCAAAAGCGGTGCATCGTGGGAAGGTTACGTCATAGAAGAAGCCCTTCGCATCATTGACCCGGACGAGGCATACTTCTGGGCAACCCATAATGGAGCTGAGATCGATCTTGTCCTTCTCAAGCATGGCAAGATGTTCGGCCTGGAGTGCAAACGGGCTGACGCTCCGATAATGACGCCCTCTATGCGCAGTGCCTTGGCTGATCTGGCTTTGGAGCGAATTGTCGTAGTATATCCTGGAGTGCGACGCTACGACCTCTCCGACAAAGTAACGGTCATACCGCTGCGGGATATGCTTGAGCTTGAGGGTCTATTCCCCCGTTAGAAAACAAAGCCTTAGAGTCGGGATGGGTCCGGTCGATCATCTAGAGACGACTGCGGGAAAATTATTTGCGTCGTTTTATGCCCTGTTCAGCGGTGTCGCATTTCTCACTTTTGCTGCCGTG
>JBGOVD010000070.1:0-8065 GCA_041477935.1 Dissulfurispiraceae bacterium
CCGAAACGGTCCTCTGGAAAGGGGTTAAGGACATTGCCGGTGTAGGCCTGATAGACCGACCAGTTTTCGCGCAGCTTCTTGGGACAGAGGACGAGGACCCGTTCATTGCGCGTCTCGAAGAACTTTATAACGGCCAGGGCCTCGAAGGTTTTTCCCAAACCCACGCTGTCGGCCAGGATGCAACCGTTGTGCGTGAGGATTTTATTAATGGCTCCTTTTGCGCCGTCCTTTTGAAAATCGTAGAGGGTGTTCCAAGCCCGGCTTTCGAACAAAGAGGTACGGCCAAGTTTGTTTTCGATCTCGCCGCTGTCATCAAGGTATTTCTCGAAAATATGAAACAGGGTCTTGTAGTAGAGAAACTCGGGCGAATGGTTTTGGTAGAGCTGTTCGAGGTACTTGAGAACCTCGGCTTTCACATCGCGGACCAGGGTTTCATCGTTCCAGATTTCGTCGAACCACGCCTCGAGATCGCGCCGGTCGCGGTTGCTGTCGACTTCGAGGTTCAGCTCAATGTTATTGCCGTTAGCAGCCAATCCAAGCCCATGGACCGTAAAGTTAGAACTTCCAAGGATGGCTTCTTCAATGCCATGATTGGCGATATGATACATCTTGCCGTGGAGAAAACCCTCGCGGGTGACTGTGCGAATGTCTACCTTGGCCCGAATCCAATCTGCGCAGTCGCGGGCAACACGCTTCTGCTCAAGCTTATTGGTTAGCTCTAATTGGTCGTTTTCTATCCTGAAGGTTTTCCGCTGTTTCTTCTCAGGGTCGAGTCCCTGGATAAAGCTTGGCTCGCCGAAAAGGAATCGGAGCCGTCCTGCCTGGTCTAGCGGCTCTTTCAGCGCTTCGTAGGCATAGATTGTGAAATAGGCCGAGACAATGGAAAGGTCGGAATCGGGCCGTATCTTCTCTTTGAGAAAGGACGCAACTGTTCCGCGGGCGGAGCGGTTGTCTCTGATTCCCGAGCTTGACAAGCTTGACATACGCTATAATAATTGCACTTTACTGTTGTTTTTTCTGCCTAAAATTAAGATATTCCGTCGGGATTGTTTCTCATCAGTACGACATACACGCCGCGTTCAGAATCCCGGCCGCTAACGAGAGCGCGCCTAGAAACAATCCCTTCGAGACAACCCCTTCCTGTATCGCTGCCGGCAGGCCTTTAAACAGCAGCCTCACCAGCAGGTAAACAAGAACCTGGATGACAAGGGCTACCGCACCCCAGGTCAGCATATCATAGAAATTGACGCTATGGATTATAGCGCTCGCCAGGGGGATGATGAACCCGAACAGGGCGCCGCTCAAACTGTAAGCAGCAGCAGTATTTCCATGATCTATGAGGTCCAATTCCTTGTAGGGAGTGATCTTCACGTAGATGATCAGGAAAAGTGCGGTCAACACCAGCGCAGATGCGAAATAGGCCAGAAACTTCACTAAGCCGGAAAACTGTGATGCAATTTCCATGGTTCCTCCGAAATTTATAACTGTCTCACAAATTCGCATATTCTTCACCTTATCCGTCATGCCCGAAGTTCTTAGTCGGGCATCCATTCTAGTGTAGTGTCTCATAAACGACTGGTGTTATTCCTTTTCGCCTTGCGAAAGCGCGGCAATGTGCAACCAGGCTGAATCTTTTCCAAGGTTTGTTTGCAGCGAGAGAGTTTTTCGACGATTGAGTCTATCGTTGCTGTCCAGATAAAAGGCTTCGGGTTTGTATTCCAAGCCCCCAGATATTTATCAATTGAAGCAATAAGGTCATCGACACTGACGAAGGCACCGCGGCGTATGCTTTTCCCCGTTAATTCTCCAAACCAGCGCTCTACCAAATTTAGCCAGCTTGAACTGGTCGGAATGAAATGAGGTATAAAACGCGGATGCCTCTGAAGCCAGCTTTGGACTTTGGGATGCTTATGGGTTCCGTAGTTGTCCATCACCACATGCAGCTTTATCTTGGCGGGAAACTCAGCATCAATGCGCTTCAAGAATTTAAGAAACTCCTGATGACGATGCCGCGCATAACACTGCCCGATCACTTTGCCTTGCGCCACTTCGAGAGCCGCAAAAAGTGTAGTGGTGCCGTTGCGCTTGTAGTCATGAGTCATAGTTCCACATCGGCCTTTCTTTAAAGGCAATCCTGGTTGTGTACGATCCAACGCCTGAATCTGACTTTTCTCGTCCACACAGAGCACCAGCGCTTTCTCAGGAGGATTGAGGTAGAGACCCACTACATCTGTGAGTTTTTCTAAAAACTTGGGATCACGTGATAACTTGAATTGCTTGGTTCGGTGCGGTTGGAGACCGTGGCTTTGCCATACGCGATTGATTGTTGACTTGCTCAAGCCTTGCTTATCAGCCATTGTCCGGCAACTCCAGTGAGTGGCGCCTGCAGGCTTGGTTTGCAAAGTTGCGTTAATAACTTCTTCAATCTTCTCTGCCGTGAATTGCGGTTTGCGTCCGCGGCCCGCAGCCACTTCCCAAAGGCAATCCGGTCCTTCACTGCAGAAGCGTTGCCGCCACAATGCGACGGTCTTATAGTTGATCTGCATGTCTGTGGCGATATCCTTGTCTTGTAAACCCTTAGCCGCTGCTAATATTATCCGACAGCGTTGTGCGACCTGTTGCGGCGTGTGATGGGCACTGACCCACCGCGTCAACTCTTGGTTGTCTGCTTCAGTTAGCGTTACAGGCATAGCGCGTCGCGACATGGTATAGTTTATCATAAATCTAATAATATAACCATCTATTTAAGGGACACTACACTAGCCTAAGAATTGGATTCCCGACTTCGCGGGAATGACGGCTGCCGATGTGCAGTTTTTATGAACCATTTAACGTCAATCAATAAAATAGTGCGGCACGAAGTTGCTCGTGTTTTTCGTGACCGGGCTGTCGTCTTCGCGTATGCCGATACCGGCAGCCAGCCCGTTGACGATCCACGAGCCGATGACCGGATATTGGCCATCAAATGCAGGCAGCTCCTTGAGTTCCTGGTATATATATCCTTCACTTCCGTAGGTACCTTCGGTGACGATAAGGCTACCCTCCCGCCTGAGCTCTATATTGGCGCCCTCGCGCGCGAAGAGCGGCTTCTTGACGAAACTATTGCCGAGCCTGGATTGATCAAAGTAACTCGGCAGCAGATTTTTATGGCCGGGGAACATCTCCCACAGTACGGGCAGGATCCCTTTGTTCGAAAGTACCATCTTCCACGCGGGCTCGAATAAGGTAACGGCATCGGGCTTAATGTATTTGCCGAATTCGTCGGCCAGCAGCCATTCCCACGGATAAAGCTTGAACATGAATTCTATAGCCTCATCATTCAGGTCTAAGAATTTCCCGATGTCAGGATTATACCCGATGTCCTCGACGTTAATGTGTTGAGTGTCGATCCCAGCCTGACCTGCCACGTCCCGCATATATTCGACCGTGACCAGGTCTTCTTCGTGATCTTTCACGCTGCTGAAATAAAGATTCGATACAATCGGCATCTTGCGTTTCACCGCGTTGAAGGCGTCGATGAGCTTTTCATGTATTGAATTGAACTGATCGTATTTCGGGTACATATCTTCGAGCCATACCCACTGGGCGATGCTCGCCTCGTAGAGGGCCGTAGGTGTATCGGCATTGTATTCGAGAAGTTTAGGCTCGCCCTTTCCGTCATAAGAAAAATCAAACCGCCCATAGATGCTTACCTCTTCCCGGTCCCATGCCTCCTTCACCATCGCGGCCGATTGTTCTCCGAGACCGATCTTTTGAAAAAGATCTTTGGAGATGACATATTCGACTGCTTTCAGGCTCATTTCGTGGAGTTCCTGGGTGACCTCTTCGAGATGGTCGATCTGGGCTGCGGAAAATTCGTAGCAGCCACCTTCGCTCCAGTACCCGCCTTCCATCGAGTGGAAAGAAAAACCGAGCTCTTCGAATTTACTCTGCCAGTCAGGGCGTTCAGGGACCACAAGCCGCTTCATTACGAGCCGCCGCCGTGGAATGAGGATGAGCCGCCGAAGCCTCCTCTAACTGTGCGCGAAGAGGAGAACGACGAGACAGCATTTGGAGAATGCAGGCCGGGCCTCATATTGTATGCGCCCTGAGCGGGCCTGGTCTCTACCGGTGTCTCATACCCGCGCGGGTAATACCACGGCCTGCCGCCGAAATAATAGTAATGGGGGCCATGGTAACCGGTACCTGTGGCGTCAGATTCGCATTCGCTGCTGTCCCAATCTTTTGCGCAGGCGTCCTTCGATGTGTATACGTTCCGCTGGGTCTTCTGTTCGGAACTGCAGGCGGATGCCATTATGCAGGCCGATGCGATAAGTGTAAGGGCGATCTTCCGGGATTTTTTCATTCATTCTTCCCCGCTTTCAGGAATTGCTGCTTTGTTAATCATACCTCAGCATACATTTCTTCTCAATACATTTTCTCTTTTGGATTAAGGCATTCTTATTGATATACCTATACTGAACATACACAGGCTTACGTAAAAATAACTTTTTACCAATGGACTTGACAAGGATATTTTTATTGATATCATCTATTTAATAGTAATCATTATTATCTGAGAGGGGGCAAAGGCCGGATATGATGAAATATAAGGAATTGGGGCTGAAACTGACCCCTCAGAGGCTTTCGATACTCTCTTATCTAGAAGGAAACAGAGAGCATCCCTCTGCCGAAGAAATCTACAGGAAAGTGTCCAGAAAATTCCCGACAATGTCTTTGGCCACTGTGTACAACACTCTTGAGAAGCTTAAGCGACAAGGCAGGCTCACCGAGATTACAATCGATCCGGACAAAAGACATTTCGATCCCAACCTGGAGAAGCATCATCACCTGATCTGCTCCAAATGCAAAAGGATCGCCGACATTCAGGTCGAGTTCGATCTTGCCTTGACTGAAGAGGCCATACAGGGTTTTGAGATTACCGGAAGTCACGTTGAATTCTACGGCACCTGTCCGGATTGCAGGAATAAAGAGACCGGGGAGGTGAAATGAATGGCTGTCTTTAAATTCGACAATTCGGCGCACCCAAAAATGGACGCTGCAGGCCTCAAAAATGCCCTAAATGCTGATCTGCGGCTTATATAAAGAGGCGGATTTGTGTATCATTTCAGTAATTAATCACTAAAAACCTTAAGGAGGTAGTTATGGAAGATGGATGCTGCGGTTGTTTGGGAGTGGGCAACACTGTGCCCGATTTCGAGATTGATACCTTTGAGCCCGCCACGGGCAAGTTCGGTAAATTCAGCCTTTCGGCGGCCATGAAGGCCAAGAAATGGACTATTCTCTTCTTTTATCCAGCTGACTTTACTTTCATCTGCCCGACGGAACTTGCAGACCTGGCCGACAAACAGGAAGCCCTGAAAAAAATGGGCTGCGAAGTCGTCTCGCTAAGCACGGATACTAAATTCGTCCATTACGGCTGGTTCCACCAGGAGAAGCTGCTTGAGAATGTGAAGTATCATATGGGCGCTGACCAGAAGGGTGAGATATGCAGTCTCTTCGGCGTCTATGAGGAGGAAAGCGGTCTCGCCCTGCGAGGGACCTTCATCATCGATCCGAACGGAAAGCTCGTCGGGTCCGAGATCAATTTCTTCAACGTAGGCCGGAATTCCGATGAACTCATGCGCAAGGTAAAGGCCTTCCAGTATGTGAACGACAAGCCGGCAGAGGTATGCCCCGCCAAATGGGAGCCGGGATCAAAAACATTAAAACCTTCCGAGAAGCTCGTCGGCAGAGTCTCGGAAGCAATGAAATAGGAGACTGCAAAAAATGACGACTGTCGGACAAAAATACAAATGCGCCGTATGCACCAATGAAGTTGTCGTTACCAAAGACGGAGTCGGGGTGCTGGCCTGCTGCGGACGGCCCATGGAACCCATCGGCGAAGGGTTTGAATGTAAATAACCTTTCGTATAAACTACTGAGTGCAAGGAAAGCGTCCGGGCCGTGTTCTACGACCGACCCGGATATTTTCTTTGCAACCTGTAGAGGCAGGCCGAAGTTACTTATACATTGGAGGCATCATGAAACCTGTGGAACTTAAGAATGGAATTTATTGGGTGGGGGCCATCGACTGGGCCGTTAGGGATTTTCACGGATACGAGACACCGCGCGGAACTACCTATAACAATTATCTCATCCTCGATAGCGAGATTACCCTGGTCGATACGGTGAAGCATGATTTTTCCGATATCACTATTGAAAATATCAGGGCCATCGTAGACCCTGCGAAGATCAAGCATGTCGTAATAAACCATATTGAAAACGATCACGTTACAAGTATCGACAAGATCATGGCCCTCTGTCCCGACGCCACGATCCATATAACGGAGAAAGGAAAAAAAGGACTCGCCCGCTTTTACGATCTGTCCAAGTGGACTTTACGGGTCGTAAAGACCGGCGACACCCTTTCAATAGGGAAAAGAACCCTCCTCTTCCTCGAAACACCGATGCTCCACTGGCCCGATTCGATGATGACCTATATAAAAGAGGAGAAGCTGCTTATCAGCCAGGATGGCTTCGGCCAGCATATTGCATCATCGTCGAGGTTCGATGACGAGTACACGACGTGCCAATCCATGTCGGAACTCGAAGATGCAATCACGGATTATTACGCCAACATACTTATGCCGTTTGGCCATATAATCAAGAGTAAAATTGCCGATATCCAGAAGCTCGGACTGGAGATAGATATGATCGCGCCGGACCACGGCATCATCTTCAGGAGAGACCCCGGCAAGGTGCTGAATATGTACATGGACATGGCCAACAGCAAGTCAGATCTGAGCGTCTCGATCATCTACGATACGATGTGGCACAGCACAGAACAGATGACTATTCCTTTGATGCGGGGCATCTGCGACGAGGGCGTGGACTGCAAGGTCATGAAGCTGAGGGCGACTCCGCAGAGTATTGCCGTCAAGGAGTTCTGGAAGTCACGCGGGGTGCTTATCGGCACACCGACCCTTAACAATATTATGTTCCCGAGCGTAGCGAACTTCCTGACATATCTGAGGGGATTGAGGCCGAAGAACAGGCTTGCAGGCGCCTTCGGCAGTTTCGGATGGGGTGGAGGCGCAGTAAAGGAGGCCTACGAAGTCCTGAAAAAAATCGGCCTCGAAACGTACGAGCCCGGCCTTGAAGTTCTCTATCGTCCATCGACAGAGGATGCCTCAAGGTGCTACGACTATGGCGTGGCCTTTGCGAAGCAGGTAAAAGAATACCACAAGAAATTCGAATAACCCCTCTTCGCTCCTCCCCTTGCTAAGGGGAGGATGGGTGGGGTGAGACTAAGGAGGAATAATATGTCCAAGACAGAAACTAATCTTCACGATGCCTTTTCAGGGGAATCACAGGCCAACAGAAAATATCTCGCATGGTCAAAAAAGGCCGAGCAGGAAGGATTCAAGCAGGTCGCCAAGCTTTTCAAGGCCGTAGCCGAGGCCGAGACGATTCATGCCCATAATCATCTAAGACAGATGGGCGGAATTAAGAGCACAAAGGAGAACCTGGAAGCAGCCATGGCAGGAGAGGTCTTCGAGTTTCAGAAAATGTATCCCCAGATGATCGCAGAGGCTGAGGCGGAAGGAGACAAGAATGCGGTCAGGACTTTCACCTATGCTAATGAAGTCGAGAAGGTGCATGCCGATCTCTATAAAAAGGCCATCGCCGAACTCGGCAAGAACGTAGATGCGGATTACTACGTCTGTTCGGTATGCGGCCATACCGTAGAAAACGAGCCTCCTGACGAGTGCCCTGTATGCAAATCGAAGAAGCAGGCATACAAGAAAGTAGAGTAGACTTTACATTAAAGATGACTTCAGTTGATTTGTCATTCACGCTTGCCGGGAATCTTTCTTATGAAGGATCCCGGACAAGCCGGGATGACAGGAAACGACAGCAATTCGGATAGTGGGCGCCGGATAGGAGGGTCTATGGTTCGCATCAGGAAATTCTCGGGAAGCAGTATATCCGCCGGACTATCGACCTTGTTGTTTATCCTTGTCATCTTTGCAAGCTCTCCATCTCATGCATCGTCGGATAAAAAGGAAGAGCCGGCAGTGCA
>JBGOVD010000308.1:0-3548 GCA_041477935.1 Dissulfurispiraceae bacterium
AGCCGATAATAACAAATTTAGCATAAACGGTCGGGGCGTCCAACTGGAAAAGCATGTTCAGAATGTCGCTCTCTATCAGCCGGTATGAAATATAGAGCGCGATCAGGGAAACTATTTCTGTCACTACGATCATCTTCAGGACATGTCTTCTCTTCCAGTGACCGATTTCATGCGCGAGGACTGCGACGATTTCACCCTGCGTCATCCCGTCCAGAAGAGTATCGAAGAGGACTATCCTCTTAGTCTTTCCGATGCCTGCGAAGTAAGCGTTTGAGTGCCTGCTCCTCTTCGACGCATCCATCTTCAGGACCTTCGTCACATTGATACCAGCTTTCCCTGCCAATCCTACTATCCGGGTCTTAAGAGAGTCATCTTCGAGCGGTGAAAACTTATTGAAGAGCGGCTCGATCACATAAGGTGAAATGTACATGATGGAAAGGCCGTACACAAGCATGACTCCCCAAACCCAGAGCCACCAATGAGCAGGGCTCCATTGTATGAGCAGGAAAACCGCAATCAGCAAAAAGGACATGAGCACTGTTGAAAGAAGCAGCGACTTCATGAAATCGCCGACCCAGAGCCATGGAGTCATTGTATTAAAGCCGTATTTATTTTCGATCCTGAAATGCTCATACAGACTGAAGGGGATGTTTAATAGTTCACTTCCGAAAGAAAGCAGCATGAAAAATAGCCATCCTGAGACGACAAAAGAGAAGTTGAGAGATACGATCCATGAGTTGAAGAGATTCAGCAGGCCGCCGAATATGAAGACGATGGTTACTACGTTCCCGAACGTCGAAGAAACGAAACTGAGACAAGTCTTGTCAGCTTCGTAATCCTGTGTCTTGCCCAGTATCCCTTCATCCATCACAGCTTTGAATTCCGGCGGCACTTGCAATCGGAATTTTTTCATGTACCTGAGATTCAGATATTGCACAAAATACTCGAAAGCCTCCTTTAGGAGATAGGCGACGAGGATTAGCGCCGTGGCGTTCTTCAAACTCTTCTCCGGAATGGTCCGTCAACCCGCAAGGACGTTTACCTGCCTGTAAACAAACATCACATAATCGTATGTCATGCGATCATGCCGGAGGGAGACAAACGGAGAAAGATCTTTTACTGCAAAGGCGAATAGTTCCTCTGGCGAAGTATAGTTAAGTTCGTAATCTTTTTTCGGATCATGGACCGAGAGCGCATTGAAGGCCAGACCGATACGGCATCGGGCAAAGAGCTTTTTCAGCGCATCCCTGATGATTTCGTCGAGCCCGTCCACCTTGAGATTGAAAACACCGCAAAGAAAAATATAGTCGAAATCCTCGGAGAAAGAGTCCTTGTCGATGTCGAAGACCCTGAAATCGACACCGGGGTGGTTCTTCTGCGCCATGGCGATAAGCTTTTCATTAATGTCGACGCCGGTGTATTCGACCGGAATGTCCCTTTCCTTCAGGAACTGATACAGATCTCCCTTGCCGCACCCGAAATCAAGGATCTTAGCTCCCCTGAAATCTCCCATATCGAGCAATGCCCGGTAATGAGCACGCTGCCCTGATTTGGTCCATCTGACCGCTTCCGGCCTGTCGCCGTGAATCATGAGGTTGGTGTCGAAAAAAGAGATCACGTATTCTTTCGAGAGTTCGTCCATAGCGGTATTTTATCTTAAGGGCTTGGATTAATGCTCGGGTTCGCTCATCTGCCGAAGGCGCATCCTGATACAGACGCGATGTCTGGGTTATCAGGGGCCGCGCGAGCGGCAGGGCAATCGCACCACTGGTCTTTATATTTCATTAGAATCAAACGGGCTATTGCTGCCCAAGGACTAATTCAGCGCGTCGAAATCCGGATACGCCTTCGGCAGATAAATACACTATTCGAGATTGTTCAGCGTCTCAGTGATAATCTCCGAAAGTGCCGGGAAGATATGCATGGAGCCTGTTATCGATTCAACCGGCATTTTATTTGCGACTGCATTGACGACTTCCTGTATAAGTATGTTCGCTTCAGGGCCGATGATGTGAAAGCCCAATATGCGTCTTGTCTCTTTATCTACTATTGCCTTCGCAAAGCCGTTTTCTTCCATCATCGCCTTTCCTTTGGCAACATCGGAATAGTGTGCTTTGCCCACCATAATGTTATGGTCCTTTCTCGCTTGACCTTCTGTCAGTCCTATCGAGGCGATTTGCGGATGAGTGTATACTGCGTGAGGGACGATGTCGAAATCCATCCTCCTTTTGTCGTCATTATTGGAGTTATGCCAGGCTATCTCCATTTCCTTGTCGCCGGCGTGTGTGAACATCTGCTTGCCTATTGCATCTCCAAATGCCCAGATATTTTCTTTGGTGGTCAACAAGCTGTCATCTACTTTTATATAATTCGAGGCATCCTTCTGTACTCCGGTATTTTCGACTTTAAGCAGGTCGGCGTTGGACATCCTGCCGGCTGCAATCATCATCGATTCCGCTGCATACTCATTCATTTCCCCGGTGTCCCTATGTTTCACACGCACAGTATGACTGTTGCCTGCCCGAGCGACTTCAACAATGTCGATGCCTGTCCGCACATCCATTCTCTTGCCGAGCTCCTTCATCAGGAGGTCGGATATTTCAGGCTCCTCGTTGGGGATCAGCCTTCCGTTATGTTGAAGGATAGTAACTCTGGTTCCCATAGCTGCGAAGAAATGACCATATTCGACGGCGATATAGCCACCGCCGAGAATGATGATGCTTTCCGGTTGTCTTGTGAGAGCGAGCACATTTTCATTGGTGAGATAATTGATGCTGTCGAGACCTTTACTAGACGGGACGAGCGGTCTTGATCCGGATGCAATGAAAATCTTCTTTCCCCGTATCTGCTCTCCGGCGGTTTCGAGTGTATAGTCACCGATGAACCGGGCTTCCGTATTATAGAAGTCCAGGTTTTCCGACTCTTTGACGGCGTCTGCTATGAAGCCGCGTCCCCGGTCGACATTCTCTCTCATGCGCTGCATGATCTTACCGAAATCTATGCGGGTGATCTTCGCATCAATTCCGAGTTTTCGGGCTTCCTGAATCACTGTGATAACATCGGCTGTATGGATAAGGATCTTGGAAGGGATGCATCCGACGTTGAGGCAGGTGCCTCCCAGCTTCCCTTTGTCGATGAGGGCGACCCTGAGTCCCGCCGATTGCGCCCTGAATGCTATACCCAGACCCTCGCCTGCGCCGATCACTATAACGTCATACTCTTTCATAGCAGATGAATCCTTTCAGTGGTTCGTTAACAAGGGGAGTATTCTGATATCAGTATACACAAGTCCGGCAGTAAGCTATACCGATACGAGCTGCTTTGCGAGAAAAATCGGTTGCCGCAATGTAGGGGCTCATTTTATTGAGCCCGGCTGGAATAAAAGCAGATTAATCGGTGAATTGTCTTATCGGCAGAGTAAAACGGAAGACACTCCCCGCGCCTGTCCCTTTGCTCTCGGCCCACATTTGCCCGCTGTGCATCTCTATGAAGCGCCGGCTGAGTGCCAGACCGAGCCCCGTTCCGGGGGTTTTGTCTTTTATGCCGCC
>JBGOVD010000126.1:0-6242 GCA_041477935.1 Dissulfurispiraceae bacterium
ACGCGGCCGACTTCGACTGTCTGGATCATCCCGCAGAGTTTCCTGACCGACCGCTCTCTGACGAGATTTAAAAAGGACATACCACAGATCGCCTCCTCTTCGATTCCAGGATAAAAAACGAGGGGTACAAAGAGTTCCTCGATGCAGGCCGGCACTCCATCTACCGACCCACTGCATTGAGCGTAAAAGATGGTGCCGCCGAACTTAAGATACTCACTGATATCTTCGGCGGGCTCCCGGATGCTCGTCACAAGTGACTCCCTTACCCCTCTCAGTCCGTCGCGGAACATACTGTCGCTCAAACATGTCTTCATGGAAAGGCCGGAATGAGGCAAAGGACTCCTCACAAAAGTCCCCTTCCCCTGCTGCCTCCTCAGAAAACCGTCCCTTACAAGATCGGCCAGAGCCAGGCGTATTGTAGCCTTGCTCACTGAAAAAAACTTGCATAACTCATCCTCTGATGGAATGATACTTTCCGGCTGCCACTCCCCACCCTCTATCATTTTCCGGATAATACGGTAGATCTGGACATACAACGTGATACCGCTCTCTCTGTCAATGCCCTTTTCAATCATGATATCTTCCGTTCCTTCTATCTTTATAATGATTTCCGGACCCCAAAAAAAAAGAGGGATGCTCATTTTTCCCGGCACATGCGGCATTTTCAAGAAGAACCGTTAAATTTTGCCGCCCTTATGTATGGTAATTGAGCAAAAACGGTACCAGAATATGACAGCATTGATTTATAAGGGTAATATAACATCCTAAGGTTATAACGATAGCACATGAAGCAACATATAGTTGCTCTATTGAAAATTCAAGCCAAGGAATGAGGCTGGCAGGATGCTTCGTAGCAACTTTATGTTGCTACGAAGCATTTATGTTGCTATTTTGAGCTGCTTGATCTTTCTTTGGAGTTGCTGGCGGTAGATACCCAGGGTAGCTGCAGCCCTTGAGATATTTCCCCGCGCCTCCTGGAGGGCGGACCAGATCAGCTCCTTTTCGTAGGAGGCGACCGCATCTTTCATTTTAGGAGTGGCGGTCCGCCTCTTCAGTCCTGACTGGATGAGAGCGTGCGGGAGATCAGACGGCAAAATTTCCGGATAGCTAGCGAAAGAAATTGCATGCTCGATGATATTCTCAAGCTCCCTCACGTTGCCGGGGAAATTGTAATTCAGCAGGATGTGCAACGCCTCGTCGGTAATGCCCGATATTACGATGTCCTTTCTCTTCGGGGCATATTTCTTTATAAAATGCGCGGTCAGTATAGGTATATCCTCCATCCTGCGACGCAGGGGAGGTAGGTGTATATTGATGACATTGAGCCGGTAGAAAAGGTCCTCCCTGAAGGCCCCTCGCTTGCAAGCTAGCTTAAGGTCCTTATTGGTTGCTGCTATTATGCGGACATCGACCTTGGTGTGACGGGACCCGCCAATGCGCATTATCTCCCCTTCCTGGATGACGCGCAGCACCTTGGTCTGAAACAGCGTAGAAACATCCCCAATTTCATCGAAGAATACAGTGCCGCCGCCGGCCATTTCGAGTATGCCTTTTTTCTGATAATTGGCGCCGGTAAAAGCGCCCTTTTCAAACCCGAAAAGTTCAGACTCCAGAAGAGTATCGGGTATGGCGCTGCAATTAAGAGTCATGAAGGAATTGTCCTTGCGCGGACTCCATCGATGAATCGCCCTCGCCGTCGGCTCCTTGCCTGTGCCGCTTTCCCCCGTGATCAGGACGTTGCTTTCGCTCGCAGCGGCCCTCTTTATGAGGCTGAAGACCTCCTTCATCACAGGACTCCTTCCAACTATGTCATCAAAGGCTCCCTCGCGCTCCCTGGCGCGCCCTTCATGTCTTTCGACATCCTCGCGCAACCTTTCGGTGGTCAGCGCCTTCTCGACAACATCCGCAGCTCCGAGCCGCATCGCCGCAACAGCCGTTCCCAAATCGGGGGGTGCAAAGCAAATTACCGGCACCCGATGGCGCATGCCCCTCAACCATTCCCTCCACCCGTCAAGGGCCAAGTCCAGAAAGGCCAGGGGAAAGGCATCTACGGGGAAACGCACGCCAGACAGCACGGGCAAATCCTTCGGGCCATACAGCGAAAAGGGGATGCCTGAAGATTGAAAAATGGTCTCTGCTTCTTTAGACTCGGTGATTACCCAGATAGCTGACATTGCGTTATTGTAAAACAGATTTGATAAAAAAACAAAGAGATGAGTAATATAAAACTACCGCCATGAAAAAGATATATATTTTATCAGACGCAACCGGCCAAAGCGGACTCGATATCCTGAAGGCGGCCATCGTGCAGTTTGAAAATCCTCATATTAAGTTTACGGTATTTCCGAAGGTCGAATCAAAGACTAAGATCGCTAAAATACTCGTCCAGGCCAAGGCCGACAATGCGCTGGTTGCATTCACCCTGGTCAAAAAGGGCAACAGGGAATTGATCAGCGAGTATTGCATCAAAAACAACATTTATCATGTCGACATCCTCGGTCCCCTCATAAACAATCTTTCTTCGTACCTGAAGATAGAACCTATGGAAAATCCGAGATTGCTGCGAAAGGTTGATGAGCGATATTTCAAGCGCATCGAGGCGATCGAGTTTACGGTCAATCATGACGACGGACAGAGGGCACAGCGTCTGGAGGAAGCCGATATTGTAATCCTCGGTCTCTCCAGGACGTCGAAGACCCCGACATCTTTTTTCCTTGCACAACAGGGCTTCAAAGTCGCCAATGTGCCGATCGTCCCCGGCATCCCCTTGCCTGATGAAGTCTTTAAGATTGACCAGTGCAAGATCTCCTGTCTCATCATGGACCCGGATGTGCTCCAGAAAGTGAGACTTGCGCGCCTCGGCCACTATACAACCGACAGCAGTTATACCGACCTCAGAAAGATATATGAGGAGACAGAGTACGTCGACGGTCTATGCCGGAAACACAAACGATGGAAGGTGGTCAACACAACGAACAGGTCGGTCGAGGAAACTTCCCGTGAGATTATCCAGTCGGTATTCGGTAGTGATGTGGAGTACAATTAGACCGTTTCATCTGCCATAAGGAGGCGTTATGAATGAAATAACACTGAAGATCGACGGCATGAGCTGTCAGCATTGCGTGATGAGGATCAAGAAGGCGATTGACGCCGTCCAGGGAGTTTCAAAGACCGAGGTTGTCATCGGGCAGGCAGTCGTATCCTTTGATGAAACGAAGACATCAAAAGAGGAGATCTCTGCGGCCGTGGAGAAGGCCGGATACAAGATAGCCGGTAGTTAACGGGCCTGCGCCGCAGCCGTGCCCGCAATGAAAAAGCCGCCTTTCAGACTGCGCCTTCCGACCATGAAAATCAGGGAAAAGATTTTCCTCGGGGTCGGCACCTATATCTTCCTCTCCGCCATAATAGGGGTTATTGCATATCATGAGCTCTATGTGATCTTCACAAAACTCCCGGTCGTCAACAAAATGGACGACATTACGCATAATATCGTCGAGACCCGGAGGTATGAGAAGACCTATCTGCTTTACCGTCAGGAGAGTGACCGGCTGGAATTCAAGAGGCATATTTACTTGCTCAAGACGGACAGCGACCAGATTAAACCGTATGTTGCCGCTTCGACCGGCGCCGAAAACTTCGAGAAAACCCAGAATTCGCTGGTGGAGTATGACCGGCTCTTCGACCTCGTGGTCTATTATCTAAATTCACAGGCGCAGACCGAGAGGCTGCTGTCGCGGTCGGGAAGGGAACTGGAACGGAAACTCAAGGGAAGCGATCTCCAGAATTTCCTGATATTGCGGGGGTTCGAACGCAATCACATCATCAAGAAAGACGAACAATCGTTCAAAGCTTTCTCGCAAGCCCTGAACGATTTGGCATCAGACAGGCCGGAGCTGGCCGGCTACTCCGCCCTCGTTACCAAACTTGCCTCCTCGTACCGCGATCAGCATGATGCCGAATCACGGATGAGGGCCAAAGCCAAGGAGTACCAGGCCTTCTCAGACAATATCTTTTACCGGGAGAGGTCCGAAATCCCGGTGACAATGAAACGTTCCATGCAACTCTTCCTCTTTTCGGTGCTCACTGTTATCGTCGTCGGCGCCGTAGTAAACACAAGGCTGGCCATGAGCATCGTCCGGCCCCTCCGCATGCTTGAGAAGAAGACCAAGAATATCGCAATGGGGGATTTTTCCGAGCGCATCGAGGTGAAAGGTTCGGACGAACTCGCATCGCTCGCAAAATCTTTCAACCGTATGGAAGACCACCTGAAGCTTGCCGTCAGTTCTTTCGAGCATACTATCACCCGGCTCCAGGAGAAGCAGGCCCAGCTTGTAGAGGCTGAAAAACTGGCCTCCATCGGGATCCTGACCGCGGGCATCGCCCACGAGATCAACAATCCGCTTACCTCCGTACTTTCCTTCTCCAAGCTGATGCTTGAACAGATGCCGGAGAGCGATCGCAACTATCCGCGCCTGAAGATCATGGTCAGGGACGCGCAGAGGGCAAGGACAATCGTGCGGGAGCTGCTGAGCTTCGCCAAAGAGAACCCCATTCATCCGACAGTGATTTGCGTAAATCGCCCCGTTACCGAGATCGCAGAGTCGCTGCTTGCCCAGGAATCGTTCAAGGGCATCGAACTCAAGCTTAACCTGTCGAACAATCTGCCGGAAATACTTGCCGACCCCGTCCGTATCGGCCAGGTTGTGATGAACATGATCTTGAATGCCGCGCATTCGATCACACCTCCGGGCACGATAGAGGTTGAAACCAGGTCCGTAGCCGGTTCGGTCGAGATCGTCTTTTCAGATACAGGTCATGGAATTCCCGAAGAGCATCTCAATAAGATATTCGATCCTTTCTATACAACAAAGGGCACAGGCAAAGGGACCGGCCTGGGGCTCGCAATCAGTTATGGTATAATAAAAAAACATAACGGTGACATAGAAGTGATAAGCACCGCAGGAAAAGGATCGACATTCATTGTGAGGCTCCCTGTCCGTGGATAGACTAAAGGCCCTCGTGGTCGACGACGAGGAAAGCATCTGCGAAGTCGTCAAAGAAATCATCGAAACCGAAGGCATAGATGTCGACACTACCTCCAGTAGTTTCGCAGCCGTAGACCTCGTCGAAAAAAACAGTTACGACATTATCATATCAGACCTCAAAATGCCCGATATGAGCGGCCTCGAACTCTACGACAAGATCAGGGAGTTGTCGCCCGACAGCGCTTTCATCATTATTACAGCATACGGCACCATCCAGTCTGCGGTAGATGCCGTCAAGAGAGGCATCTACGACTATATCCAGAAACCTTTCACCCCTGATGAAGTCCGCATTCCGGTAAGACGCGCCCTCGAAAAGAAGATGCTCGAAAGAGAGAACATAGCGCTCAGGACGCAGATCGAGACGCGTTATGCTTTCAGGAACATACTCGGCAGCAGTCAGCAGATGCAGGAAGTCTTCAGGGTCATGAGACACGCCGCTGCCAGCGACAGTAATGTGCTGATCACCGGCGAGATCGGGACCGGCAAAGAACTTGTGGCCCGTGCGGTCCACAGCAACAGCATCCGCGCAAAAAAGAAATTCGTCGTCGTGAACTGCGGGGCCATCCCCGACGGTTTCATGGAGTCGGAACTCTTCGGTCATGTTAAAGGCGCCTTCGATGAAGCTGTCGCGGACAAGCGTGGGCTTATCGAGGAGGCGAACCGGGGCACACTTTTTCTCGATGATATCTCCGAACTGGCGCCGGCCCTACAGGTCAGACTCCTGCGTCTTATTAATGACGGCCATTTCACACGGGTCGGGGATTCCCAGCCCATACCCGTAAACCTGCGGATCATAGCTGCTGCCGTCAGAGACATGAGAAAGCTGATTGCCGACAAGTCGTTCAGGGAAGATCTCTACTACCGGTTGAATGTGATCCCGATCAAGATGCCTCCCCTGCGCGAAATAAGGGACGACATCCCCCTGCTCGCCACTCACTTCATACAGAAATATCAGCCGAAGGTTATGGGGAAGGCAGTCACAGGCGTATCAAAAGATGCCTTGCAGGCTCTTATGAATTACCACTTCCCTGGCAACGCAAGGGAACTTGAAAATGCCATAGAATATGCTATCGACTTCACCTCGGGTCCCCTGATTCAGAGAGAAGACCTCCCGAGCTACATACTCGAAGAGAAGCCAATCAGCGAGGAAGCTGAGTCTATTCCGATCATGCCTCTCAAAGAGGCTAAGGAACAGCT
>JBGOVD010000053.1:0-9018 GCA_041477935.1 Dissulfurispiraceae bacterium
ACCTGGATGTCGTACGGCAGGCTCGTCGATATCCCGTTGGCGTAATACTCTGTCGTCTCCAAACCCTCGGGCTCCAGGAACACCTGGTGGCGCTCCTTTTCAGCAAACCGCACGACCTTGTCTTCGATGGACGGGCAGTATCTCGGCCCGATTCCCTGGATCTTTCCGCTGTATAGGGGCGAACGGTCGAGACCGCTCCGGATCACCTCGTGGGTCTCCGGGTTGGTATAGGTTATATAACATGGCAATTGAGGGTTCGTTATCTTGTCCGTTGAATAGGAAAATGGAATAGGTGGATCGTCTCCCCACTGGGCAGTGGTTTTGGAAAAGTCGATGCTCCTGGCATCGAGCCGCGGCGGGGTGCCTGTCTTGAGCCTACCGAGGTTGAGGCCGAGATCCCTCAGCGAATCCGACAGACCTACTGAAGCGAATTCTCCTGCTCTGCCGGCCTGAAAGTTCTCGAGCCCGATGTGGATAAGTCCCTTCAGAAAGGTGCCGGTCGTCACGATGACCGCCCGCGCGCCGTAAAGTACTCCCAGAGAGGTTAAGACCCCTTTCACCTTGCCGTCTTCCGGGATGATTCTCTCGACCATCGCCTGCTTGATCGTCAGATGTTCCTGATTTTCGAGTACGATTCTCATGGAGTTGCGGTACAGCATCCTGTCTGCCTGCGCCCTCAGGGACCAGACAGCCGGTCCTTTTGAAAGGTTCAGCATCCTGAATTGTATGCCGGACCGATCGCTGACCCGGGCCATTTCACCGCCCAGGGCATCGATCTCGCGCACAATGTGGCCCTTTGCAAGGCCACCGATAGCAGGGTTGCATGAAAGCTGGGCAATGGTATCCAGATTGATCGTAAAGAGGCAGGTTTCAAGCCCTAAACGGGCTGCGGCAAGCGCCGCCTCGCATCCGGCATGGCCTGCGCCGACGACGATAACATCGAAATCTTGCTCTTTAAACTGCATTGTATTATTATAGCATTAATGAAAGTGCCTGTTTTCAAACACACAGTGATGAAAATATTGGCGGCCCTCAAGGATGATAAAGAATCCCTTCAGACGATTTCTGCACTTATACAATACGATCCCGGGCTTTATTTATCCTTCATGCGCAGGCTCGCTGCTGCTTCCCTGAAGTCCGAGGTGACTACCATTTCACAGGCGGCATCTCTCATCGGCTCGACCGCGATTGAGATGGAAATCAAGCTCCATGACCACCTGCTCGAAGATGAAGATTCGTTGAAGATGTGGTGCTGTGCCGTCCTCGCGGCAGAGGCTGCCTGCCGGATAAATGAGACAGTTCAGGTTGCCGAGCCCGAAGAGGTATTCTTTGCCGCCCTCCTCCCGACCGTGGGAATGCTGCTTCTGCTCGAAGAAAAACCGGAGTATCTTCGCCTCATCCCCCTTCTGCTTAAGATGTCCATTGAGGACAGGGTTTTCCTTGAAAACCGCCTTTTCAGGAATAACCACATATCGGTCTTGGAGGACATCCTGTCATTACCGCAATTGTACAAGGATGTTATAAAGCTTATAAAGGCAGAGCGCTTCCCGGATACGCTGAAGGAGCAAGGGCCGCTGTCATCCCGTTTCTCGACCGCCCATACCTCGTCACAGCTCTATCACCTGGTGACTTTGGGCGAACATGTTGCGCAAGCGATCATCTTTCCTTCGATCGTTATGGCCCAGGAGAATCTTAAGCAGATCAACAAGCGCTATTTCAAAATAGCCGAAAGCGATACCGAGGAACTGCTTTCCGAGATAATCGAAAGGTTTGAGAGGGTCTGCCTGGAATTCGGCTTGCAGGACCTGTCCGAAAACCTCCTCACAGCATCCGGCACGTTCCATGAGCCTGAACTTAAATTTCTCACTACATCAGCCCCGCTGTTGCGCGTGCTGAATGAAGTTTTTGTCGAAGGCCGGACCGAAAGGAATATGCTGATTTGGGGTGAAGCCGGCGTCGGCAAAAGACTTCTTGCCGTTGCTCTCCATTACCACCCCGACAATCCGCGCAAGGGCAAACCCTTTCTTGCATTTCACTGCGACACGGTCGAAAAGGAGACCCTTGAGGAAGAACTTTTCGGCTCTGGTGGCGGTTTCTGGGGCGCCGACCAGCATAAGGGTGCCTTCGATATGGCCGACGGCGGCACGATCATGCTTAAGAACATAGACAAGATGCCAATGCTGCTGCAGGAGCGGCTTGCCGACATCTTCTCCCGTATCGAGTACTACCGGTCGCGGGATATCAAAAGCTCTTATCCGGATGTTGTCTTTATCCTCACCTCACGCAAGGACCTGGAGGAGGAAGTGAGTGAAGGGCGGTTTTCAAAGGTGCTGTTGAGGGCACTTAAGCCGGTCGCCATCTTTGTCCCGCCACTGCGTGACCGGAGAGAAGATATCGGATTCATTGCCGGCGGGATCATAAATAAATATGATCTGCCTTTAACCGACACCATCCAGTTGCTCAGTCTTCAGGAGTTTTACGATACTTACGCCTTCAGGGAAAACCTATCGGACTTGAAAAGGCTCCTCTTTTACGCCGCCGCCAAAAAGCTGCTTAAATCGTAGATATTCTATAAACCCCCAAAGCCCTGCAACCACGAGGGAGAGAAACCACAGGATAGACAGAGTCATCGCCTTTTCCGGCGGAACACCTGTAGTTCCCAGGAAGAAAACGAAGGCCCCCTCCCTGATCCCCAGTCCGGAGATCGATACGGGTATCATGGATATCAGAATTATCATCGGCAGAAAGACGAGAAGTGAGATGAAAGTGACATCGAGCGACATGCCGCGTGCGAGAACGTAGACCGAGAGTACGCCGGTGATCTGGATTGCGATAGAGTGCAGAAAGCTCTTCATCAGTACGTGCCGTTTCGTGAAATAATAATTGAAACAGTCATAGACCCCTACCAGCAATTTAAACCTTTCGCCGAACCGGAACCTGAAAAGCAGTACGCTCGCCGCAACGAAGGCTGCGAATATGACCGGCAAAGCCCACACCATGGATGCATTCCTCAGAAGTTCAAATCCTGCCGGGAATGCCGCCAAGCCTATGAGCAATAACGCTGCCAGGCCCATGTACCGGTCCATGAATACCGAAGCAACCGCCATCGAGCCTGTGCCTGCATCAGCGGCTGATGCAGGCTGTTTAAGTTCCCGGCTCAAATAGTAGGCCTTGACTGCGTCCCCGCCGATGATACCGGGAAGGCAGACATTGAAGAATGATCCGACGATATACATCGAAAAGAGCCGCCTCGTCCCGACCGGCTGGGGAATAAGCAGCTTCCACCGCAGCGATGACAGATATGTGGCAAACAGGTAAAGAGCCACGGCTGCGCCGAAGTGTAAGGGGGAGAGCAGAATGGCGTTCTCAATTACCGCAGTTCCCCCGACCTTTGAAAACAGGTATATCAGGAGGGCCGAACTGACCGCCGCCTTGAAAATGAGTAAAGCGGCTTTTTTTACTCTCTTATTTTCCCGGCCCAAGGATTTTCTTCATGGTGTAGATGGGTTTCTTCTGACTCTCGTGATAGACCCTTACGATCATCTCTCCCAGCAGTCCCATGCCGATGAACTGAATTCCGACAATTATAAGCAGGGCGCCGAGCAGCAGAAGCGGTCTTCCGCCGATATCAATCCCTTTGAAGATTTTCGCCGCAGTGAGGTAAAGCGAAATCACAGTGCCCGCAAACCCGAAAAAGAGTCCCAACGGGCCGAAGAACTGGATCGGCTTGGTGGAGAAACTCTGGAGGAACTTGACTGTCACGAGATCCAGCAGCACCTTCATGGTGCGGGAGATGCCGTACTTCGATTTGCCCCTCAGCCTGGGATGGTGTATCGTCTCTACCTCGGCGATCCTGACACCGTACCAGCTTGCAACTGCCGGGATGAAGCGATGCATCTCTCCATAGAGCTTCAGGTTCTTGACTACGTCGCGGCGGTAAGCCTTCAAAGAGCAGCCGTAGTCATGGAGGCGCACGCCCGTAACCTTGCTAATGAGCCAGTTAGCCATCTTCGATGGGAAGGTCCGCGAAAAGGAGTCCTGCCGCTTCTTCCTCCATCCGCTCACGAGGTCATACTCCTTGATCGCTTCGAGGAGCTTCGGTATGTCCGTTGGATCGTTCTGGAGATCTCCGTCCATAGTGACCACGACATCTCCGCGTGCGAAATCGAACCCTGCCGCAAAGGCCGCAGTCTGCCCGAAGTTTCTTCTCAGGCTCAATACCACGACATTTTCGTCCCGGGCCTGGATCTGCTCAAGCAGCCTGAGAGTGCCGTCGGTACTGCCGTCGTCTACATAGACGATCTCATAGTCGCCGATGAGTTTCATGGTCGCATCCAACCGCTCGTGAAGTATCTCTACATTTTCTTCTTCGTTATATAACGGAATCACTACCGATACTGCCATTTGTCGCTCCTAATAGGTTTCGATCGCCCCAGTGTCGAGGCCTTTGAAATTATAACAGATAATAACCGTATATACCCGCAACTCGGTCCCTTTATCGTAAACTTTTATCACTTTTTTCTCAAACCTGTCGAAAGCTTTTACTACCGTCGGCGGCACATCGCTCTCCCCCCATGTCACGAAGATGCCGTTGATCTGCTTCACTGCAGCGACACTTCCCGGGCGCCGGATCTGTTCGGCCTCTTCGTTCATGCCCGGCCAAAGATCGTACTGGTCCATACGCCTGCCGAGATTTATGCAGTAGGTTTTCGGATGACCTTCAATATAAAATGCGAGTTCACTCGATATCTGATAGCGGTCTGAAAAGATCAGCACCGGTCCTTGAGCTGAGAGTGCTTTGTATATCGGCCCTATCTCGTCTTTAAGCTGATGCCATCCCCGAAGACGGGCCGTTGGGTCAAGCTTCGGAGGCAGTTTGATAATCGACGGATAATGGCTGATGATAGTCACCAGCAGGGCGATAACAATACCCGCCCATAAGAGTGTTTTCCCCTTCCGCGCACCCGCGGCGGCATGGTATCCTCTGCCGAAATAATACCACGCCACGGCAGTAATGCCGGTGATATATCCGGTCATTGCCCAGTTTACCTGGACCTTTCCCTGTATGCTTTTTATGCAGAAAAAGGCAATAACGGGGATAGAAAAGGCGGTCAGAAAAATCGACCTGTATCCCTTCTCTGAATGATAGAGCTCATGGAGCGCAAAGAAGATAAGTATAAAGATCACCGGCGTAACAATACCGGCTTGTGAGCCCAGGAATTCGCCGAAGCTTCGAATCGAGACGTTGAGCCCTTCTGCAAGGTGGGCCTGACCAGCTGTGTGACGGACGGTCACCCAATCATGCCTCGCATTCCAGATAATGACCGGACTGAAGACTATGAGACTGACCAGTACAGCCGAGTAAGGTTTGATAGTCCTGAGAAGATGGCGCCTGTCGGACATGACCAGGAAGATGAGCATCCCGAGATGGAAAAATGCCATGGTGTACTTGGTAAGGAGTCCGAAGCCGAGGGAAGCGCCGAGCAAAATCCAGATGCCCATCCCTGCACTCGGGCTCCCGGGCGCCGGTTCCGCAATGGCCCGGTGGAAAAGAAAGAGCGATAGTATCCAGAAAAACAGAAAGGGTGAATCGATCGAGAATATGACCGAAAAGGCAGTGAACAACGGGATGATCTGATAGAGCAGCGCAGAACCGAGCGCTGCTGCTTCATCCCTGTACAGTTCAAAAACCAGCTTGTAGAGGAGAAGGCTTGACAGGACCGATAGAACCATTGCGAGAAATCTCACTCCGAAGACATTATCGCCGAATAGCGCAGTGCCAAGTGCAATGAGGTATGCGATCATGGGCCCCTTGGAGTAATAGCTCAGATCGAGATGCCGCGACCATTCCCAGTAATGCGCCTCGTCGGGGCCGAGATCGAGCGGACCATGAAGTATATAGAATATCCTGAAGACGCTTAGAGCCAACAGGCTCCCATAAAGCAAAGTCGTATGGGGCCTTGATTTATACCTGGTCCTTGCATAACCGAAGAGATACATCACAAGGGCTGCAACCGAGACCCCTAGCAGCGCGCCCGCAACGATATCCCCTGGATAATGGACCCCTGTATAAGGGCGTGAATACGCGACTAATCCGGCCAGGACCAGCGGATAAATACGCCAACGCAGCCGCATATATCCGCGGGTCATGAAAAAGAGCGGAAATGCGTACGCAAAAGAATTGGTGGCATGCCCCGACGGCATCGACGCGGACTTGGTGCAAGTCCCGAGCAGTCTCACGCCTTCCTCGACATGACAGGGCCTGATCCTGCCGACGACATGCTTCAGCTCGTTTGCCATCCAGTCTGCCAGAAAACAGGCCAGGACGGAAACAGCGACTGTCCAGAGGGCCAGATTCCATGTCTCAGCGTCGCCCTCAATTTTTTTTCTATAGGCGAGCCAGAGCATATACGCCGCAAACGGGATGATTAAAGTGTATCCTTTGGCGCTCAGAAAGGGCATAAGCAGATCGAAGATACCGTTTGCGGTGCCCTGGTTGATGAGATGATATAGATTTGAATCGAGAGTGTTAATATCCATTAAAGTTTAAGAGTTGGCTTGTTTGGTCATATCGTCTTATTCAACCGCAACCGCAAACTTCGTGTCAATGACCCGGCTCCAAACTCTATGAAATCGGACGGCAAACTCACGAAAAAGGAAAGGGCCAAACTGACAAAAGAACAGAATAAGGCCGGCAAAAAGATCCACAAGAAGAAACATAACGAGAGGAAGGTCGACGTAGGCGAAACCAAATAGCTATAGCTGAAGAAAGCGAAAGGGCTGTGAGAGATCCCGGCTCTTTTCTTCAGTCCAGCCTTTATTCCCTGATCGAGTCGGCTAAAATCCGGCAGGCATGACCGTTCAGCCCGACGTTATACGATGCCGCTGCGGGCCTATACACAATCAGCTTGTCGATAAGAAGCCGCGTCGCAGCAGTGTCTCCGACATTCCGGGCTGCCATCGCCCACCAGACTATTTGATCGAAGTGGGTTTCATTCTTAATGCGGAGCGGCAACGATGCATAAAAGCGCCCTTTCATATAGGTGAACAGGTTGGTCCTGTCCGCATTTGCCGGCAACCATGCAACCGCCATCAATTGCGTCTGCTGTTCCGGATACCAGCGCTTCCAATTCGCAATATCCTCTATCGTGCCGTCTGAAGCCATGCCGATGACATAATGCGCGGGCGTTCTCGTCTTGAAGAGAAGTGTCTCGATGGCATACCTGGTATCCTCCGCTTGCCATGCAGGATCGGGCCTTCCGGTCCGGTCCCAGTATGGAATGTTCGCGGCGGCGACCATACCGCGATAGACCTCCACATTGTCCTCCAGATAGGCGAAATCATAGCCCGGTTTAGCCAGCGTCAAACCGTTGGGCTGCAAAGTGAGCTGCTGTGCGTCAAGCAGTCCCGGTACGGCCCGAATGAGCGCTTGAGCAACTGGATGATCGGCAGGCGTATAAAGGAGGACCATATGGGCTACCTCCAGGAAAGTCGAAGCGTAGGAGTCGGTCGAATCATAGTCATAGGTTGGAGTCCAATGACCCACTGTTCCTGTAAAGTCATAGATCGTGCCGTCTGTGTTCTGATGCTGAAGATACCAGACCGTCCAGGATTGGGCCGCATTCAGATATTGCGGATCATTCGTTATTTCATATGCCCGCATCAAGCCGTGGGCGGCCAGGTTGCTGAAATAGGGCACTACCTGAAATGGAGGGAAAGAAGGGTCTCCCAAAACTATCGAACCATCAGTCAGTTGATTTGCAATGATACGGTCTGCGAAACGGACCAGGGCGTCACGCGTGGGATCGGTCGCCGAAAGGGAGGGATTTATCGAGAGGAAGATACTGCATACTACCAGACCTAACACTATCGTGCTTCGCTTCAGCATATTTTTCATAGTCTTTCCTCCGAAGGCCCTTTCCCGGGTCAGGTCGGCAAAGGGTGGGCTTATGCATCTCACCGATAGCATAGGCCCTTTTTCTCCGGAAAGGATGTGACCGGAATCACCGGCCCTGTAATATGCTGTCACAAGCGCAATTCTCAGGCGATAAATATGATATAATCAAGACATCATGAACCTGCAAAGCGATTGGGAAATCCCGATTGTCAAACAGTCGGATCTGTATTAGCGGGGGAAACGTCGGATGTCACATTTGTTCAGTGTGGTGCGCATCATTGTACTTATGACCTTTCTTTTTTGTTCTTCAAATCTTGCCGGTGGCCAAGGGGAGCAAGAACCCTATGCGGGCATAGGAGAATTCTATCGTTCCAATGGTGTCCCCGGTCTCTGCGGCCAAGTGATGAATGTCGAGGGAAAGATGGCCCGTATCAGAGGCTTTATCGACAGAGACAATATTTTCGACAGGAAGAATTATCCGAATCTTCCGTACGAAAAATTCAGGGTCAGTGACGGAAAAAGCGGGGATTCTATCGAAGTATGGGGTGTATCGGAAGACAACAGCGCGATATTCGAGAAGCTATTTCGGAACAAGGGCCTTGCAGACAAGGAGATATTCGTATCAGGCGTAGTCTCAGGTTTTGATATGCCGATCATGGGGACATGCAGGAGAGGTGTACGGCTCGAAGTAAAAGACCCGGATAACATTTTCTTTAAATGACGATATTTCGCGGTGGGACATACCACCAAAAAGGAGATTCTGCGATGCAACGATGGAAAGAGATCGTGGTTTCAGTTGTTATCCTGTTGTGCCTTCCGGCATTCGGGATCGCTGCTGAGGTTTCACTGGAAAGGGCCAGACCAGTGGCGCTGAACTGGCTGAATGCTTCGGCTCGCGATAAAAGCCTTGTCAAGGGAGCTTATGAGATCATCGGAGAGGAAATTATCGTATTTAATAACGAGACGGTAGGATATAATTTCCTTCTCTCCCCTGTCGGCCATATAATCGTCCCGGCGCAGGATGAACTGCCCACCGTGAAGCTCTATTCATTTACTTCCACTCTCTCTATGGATCAGGATTCGGAGATTGCCGGCTGGATCAAAGAAGAGCTGTATAAGCT
>JBGOVD010000342.1:0-3223 GCA_041477935.1 Dissulfurispiraceae bacterium
CAAAGGACATCACCGGAGGTCTTCCGAGGGTTGCCGAACTTTTCGAGGCCAGAAAGCCGAAGGAACAGGCCATGGTCACTGAAATCGACGGAATAGTCGAATTCAGGGGCGCCCATAAAGGTATGCGTGTCGTAGTAGTCAAGGGCGGCGAGGAGTCAAGAGAATACCTTATCCCCAAGGGCAAGCACGTTACCGTTCACGAAGGCGATTGGGTGAAGGCCGGAGAGCCCCTTATGGACGGCTCTGTCAATCCCCACAGCATACTCGATATACTTGGACCCAAGGAACTTCAGCGTTATCTAGTCGACGAGGTGCAGAAGGTGTACCGGCTCCAGGGCGTCTCGATAAGCGACAAACACATAGAGGTTATTGTCCGTCAGATGATGCGGAAGATCCGTGTCGAGGATTCGGGCGACACCACCTTCCTTATCGGAGACGAAATTGACAGGCTGATTTTTGTCGAGGAAAATGAGAGGGTCAAGGGAAACGGCGGCAGACCGGCCCACGGAAGACCTTTGCTCCTGGGCATCACCAAGGCCTCGCTCGCAACCGAAAGCTGGGTTTCTGCGGCTTCGTTCCAGGAAACCACGAGGGTCCTCACCGAGGCTGCCCTGAGCGGCGGAGTGGACGAGCTGAAAGGACTAAAGGAAAACGTCATAATGGGAAGGGTAATTCCTGCCGGAACGGGCATGCCGATCTACAGGGACACCTTCATCGAGGGCGATTTCTATGCGATGCAGATAGAAGAGGAGACCAAGGCGACGGCAGAAGAAAGTTAAAACCGCCGGACAGCGTGTGTAATACGGGGCCATGGATGCGATCTGAAGAGGATCGGTCCATGGCCTTTTCTGTTATAACTAAACGGGTATGATCGAAAAACCTCGTTTCATAGCTGACGCCATGCTCGGCAGTCTTGCCAAATGGCTGAGGATCATGGGTTTCGATACACTTTACTACCGGGTGATCGAAGACAGCGAACTTGTAAGGATTGCAAAACAGGGGAAAAGGACAATTCTATCAAAAGACAATGCCTTGTGCCGGAGCAAAAAATCGGGGGAATGCCTTCTAATTCAAAGTGACAAAATCGTGGAACAACTGAAGGAAGTAATGAAGGCTTACCATATTATACCTGATCGAATGCATGCATCTATGCGCTGTACATCATGCAACGGCAATCTATTTCCTGCCGAACGGAACGCCGTTTCCGCAGAGGTGCCGGACTACGTACTGCAAAACACGAACGCTTTTTTAAAATGTGAAGAGTGTGGTAAAGTTTACTGGGAGGGGTCTCACAAAAGGATGATAGAGGCCGCGATAGCCGTCATTATGAAAGAAGATACAGGGACCGCTGAAGACATTGCGTAAGAAATTCTTATTGGCACTTGGTCTAATATTTATCGTCATCGCCTTCGGTACCGCAGGATATCAGTTCATAGAGGGATGGACCTTTCTCGATGCCCTGTATATGACGATCATCACTCTTACAACTGTTGGTTACAGGGAAGTACACGAGCTGTCCAGCAGCGGTATGATATTCACGATAGTCCTGCTGCTGTTCGGCGTCGGCACGGTCCTTTATGCGCTCAGCGCAGGCGCTAAAATAATTCTTGAGGGCGAGCTTCAGGAACTGTTCGGGAGGAAGAGATTGGAGAAGAAGATAAAAGAACTTAAGGACCATTACATCGTATGCGGGTACGGGAGAATGGGCAAGATTATTTGCCGGGAGCTGAAGGCTAAACATGTGCCGTTTGTGGCCATCGAAAGGAACGGAGATTTCCAGAATATACCGGATGACCTGCTCGGGATATCCGGGGACGCTACGAATGATGATATCCTCAAGGAGGCCGGCATCGAGAGAGCGAAGGGTCTTATCTCGGTACTGCCCACCGATGCCCTGAACCTTTATGTCGTACTTAGCGCAAGGGAACTGAACCCTGACCTGCATATAGTGGCTAGGGCCGGTGAAGAAGGCTCCGAAAAAAAGTTGCTGCGCGCCGGCGCCGATAAGGTTGTGTCTCCGTATCACATTGGAGGACTGCGAATTGCCCACACCATACTCCGGCCTGCTGTTGTCGATTTTATCGAATTTGCTACAAAGACCGGGAACATCGAACTCCAGATGGAAGAGGTTACAATTCCGGAGGGGTCCAACATGGCAGATAAGTCGCTCGATCAGTGCGGTATCGGAAGGGAACTGGGCATTATAATTGTCGGCATCAAGCGCCATACGGGAGAGATGCGGTTCAATCCGACCTCACGCAGCACCATAAAGGCCGGCGACACGCTGATCGCGCTGGGCGAGATATCTAAGCTTAAGGTGCTCGAAGATATGTCGCGTGATAAGGCGATCACTCCGCGATAATACGACTGAGATATGACTGCGGGGCGATACGGTGAGCTATGGTAATTTCGGACAATCTTAAGGGCTTTATACTGGCCATCATTGTATTTGCCTTGTTTCTTTACGGCTACCGCTATTATGAGTATTCCCAGGATGATCCCGACTTTTGTTCCTCGTGTCATGTCATAAAGGATTCTTTCATGGATCTGCAAATGGGCAGGCACAGGGATGTCATCTGCCAGAAATGTCATGAAATAGGAATTATAGAGCAGAATGAGCGCCTCGGGACGTACTTGGCCACCGGGAAGAACCCCGTCGCCCTCGCCCATGGAAGAGTGACCCCTTGGCAGAAGTGCCGTACCTGTCACGAAGAGGCTATTTCGCAGGGCGCAGTGGCGCCTGCCAAGTCATACGGCCATGCTAAACACGTCCTCGATAAAAAGATCGAATGCAAGGTCTGTCATGTTTACGCGAAACATAAGTTTACTCCGGACGAGTCGGCATGTATAAAATGCCATGCTGAAAAAGAGGTTCACGGGCTCTCGATGGAGGATCTTTCCTGTCTCAAGTGCCACAGGTTTTCTCAACGGGAGATGACAATGACCCTGAGAAATAAATGCACGATTTGCCATACCGGACTGCCTGAAAAGGGCGCCATGGCCACTTTTTCGTGCCACTATTGCCACAAACCTCATAAAAAAGAAAAGCCCGGAGCGGCTTCATGCACGGCGGAATGTCATCGTTCACAGTTGTCAGCGGGTCAGCATGGAACTCATGCCAAGAATGGTATTGATTGCATGGTTTGCCATAAACCGCATACCTGGACGGTAAAGGGAAAGGCACAAACGCTTTGCCGTCAATGCCATGAATACAGGGACCCGA
>JBGOVD010000011.1:0-14908 GCA_041477935.1 Dissulfurispiraceae bacterium
CACCGCGAGCGCCTCTCTCCAGATGTTTGTTTTGTGTACTGTTCATCGCACGACTGCGGACTAACAACCTTTTGAATTTGGGTCCTCTTTTATTTTACATGTCCCGGAGCAGCAGCCTGCACAATACCCTTTTTTCTTCCAGAGCGAGTGGTAGAGTACACAGAGCGCTCCAGCTATGATTGCTGCCATTATGCTTATATCTATAAATCCCATTTCAATCCTCCCGTTTTTTGTGCAGGGGCACGGCATCCGTACCCCTGCTGTTTTAGCCTAATCCCAGCAGCTTTCCGCCCTGATAAATAAGAGCCGATACTCCCCAGGCCAGTACCATCTGGTAGGCAAAGGCGATGCCGTACCATTTCCAGGTGCCGAGCTCCTGCACCATCGCTACTGAGGCAACAATGCACGGCATATAAAGAAGTACGAAAACTATAAAAGCATAAGCGGCCAGCGGTGTAAACTGATGTTTGAGCACCTCGCGGAGAGGATTGCGCTCCGCAGCCTTTTCCGTGGATTCTTCGGTCGAAATGCTGGTGATGCCGAATGTCGAAACGACATTGGAGAGTGAACTTTTTGCTGCGTCTGCGAACGACGTGCCGACCTCTTTCAGATCGTCTGAGAAAGATGGCACATTTTTCTGTTTAGCATCCTGCTTCTGCACATATATCTCACCCATAGTGCCTACTACAATCTCTTTTGCAACCAGACCTGCAGTCAATGATGCTGCCGCTGCCCAATTCCCAAAGCCGAGAGGCTCCAGTGCAGGGGCCATAACCTGTCCGACCTTGCCGAGATAGGAATCCTTCTTGTTCTCGACTCCCCAAGGGAGGTTCAGGAGAAACCATGTAAGTATCGAGACCGCGAGGATATATGTCCCTGCTTTGATAAGGAAGTGCTTTCCCTTTTCCCATGTGTGTATCATGAGGCTTCGGAAAGAGGGCATTCTGTATGGAGGAAGTTCCATTATGAACATTGGAGACTCACCCCTGAAGAGCGTCTTTTTGAATATGACCCCCATTACGATCGCAAGCGCTATCCCCATCACGTACAGGGACCACAACACCGTGCCGGCGTGCGTGGGGAAAAAAGCTCCAATAAAGACGACGTATACAGGCAGCCTCGCTCCACAGGACATTAGCGGGATAAGTAGCGCGGTCAAGGCCTTGTCCCGCGGGTTTTCGAGGGTGCGAGTAGCATAAATAGCCGGGACGTTGCAGCCGAATCCGAGCAGCATCGGGATGAAAGATTTGCCATGCAGCCCTATAGCGTGCATTGCCCTGTCCATCACAAAGGCTGCCCTTGCCATGTATCCGCTGCCTTCAAGGAAGGTGATGAAGAACATCATCGCGAATATCACCGGCACAAATACCAGCACATTACCTGTCCCTGCGATGATCCCGTCTGTAACGAGAGAAGCCGTCCACTCAGGGGCATGGATTAGTGCAATCAGTGATGCGGCCCATCTGCTGAAAGGGCCTGATATCATGGCGCCGACCCAGTCCGAAAACGGTTTGGACATATCGAAGGTGAGCTTAAACATCAGCCACATTGCCGCCAGAAAAATAGGAATTCCTAAGAACCTGTTCAGCACGATGTTATCTATCTTTTCGGTAAGTTCTTTTTTTCTGATATCCGGCTTTTTCAATACCTCGTGCGTCAGCCCGGCTGCCTGTGCATAACGGGCATCAGCCATGAGGGACTCGATGTCGTCCCCGTGTGCTCCCCTGAGATGCCCTGTCGCTTCGTCTAAAAACTGTTTATCGGCAATGCCAGCCTCTTGCATCACCGATACATCGCCTTCCATGAGCTTATATGCCAGCCATCTGAGAGGATATCTATCATTAAACGACTGATGGTTGCCAGCCAGATATTTCCTGATCATGAATGCTGCTGATTCGATGTCTTCACCGTAGTTCAAATCCTTCGGGCAATATGTGTCCTTTTTTTCAGCGGCCTCTACAGCGGTGCTTATCAGGGAATCAAGGCCATTGTTTTTAGTGGCAACAGTAGGTACTACAGAAACACCGAGTACACTTTGCATTACCTTCGTGTCGATCTTGTAGCCCATCTTTTCGGCCTCGTCATATATGTTCAGGGCGATTACGACCGGGATACCGAGTTCCAGGAGTTGAACGGTAAGGTACAGATTTCTTTCAAGGTTCGTTGCGTCAACGACGTTGATTATTACATCAGGTCGTTCATGAACAAGATAATCCCTCGCGATAATTTCTTCCTGCGTATAGGGGCTCAGACTATAAGTGCCGGGCAGGTCTACAAGTTTGATCTTCCTGCCGTCATGCTCGAAAATAGCCATTTTCTTTTCGACCGTAACGCCAGGCCAGTTGCCGACATGGAGCCTCGTACCTGCAATGGCATTGATTAAGGTCGACTTCCCTGCATTCGGGTTGCCTGCAACCGCAATTGTAATGTTCCTATTTGGCGACTGCTTTTTTACTGCTATCGTCTGACTACCGGCTCCTGACTCTTGACCAACGACTCCTGTCTTCATTTGAACACCTCGACCGCTATGCCTTCGGCCTCTTTTTTCCTGAGGGAGAGCTTATAGCTTTTTATCGTCACTTCGATAGGGTCGCCAAGTGGGGCGATCTTCTCAACCTTCACCGCCTGGCCTATGAGCACCCCCATATCCATGAGCCTTCTTCTTAATGGGCCTATCGCTCCTATTTGTGTTATTAGCCCCTGTTCTCCCGGTTTCATCATTGCCAGATTCATTTAACCTTTTCTCCTTACCATTATCTTCATCGCCAGACCCCTGGCAATGGCTATCCTTGATTCGTCGACCTTTAAAAGAAGAGGCCCGCGTCCTTTATTATTAAGCATTTCGATCACCTTGCCTGTTCGGATGCCGATGTCCTCAATCCGGACATCCACCTGTTCCATTCCCATTTTTACAGGGAGGAGTCTCCGTTCAGCTGAGACCTCCATAACCTCAGCCTTTTCTCCAGTTCCTAAAAGTCCAAGTGGCAACATATTGTCCTCCATCTAAAACCTGAATGTCATACCGGCCAGGACTGTACGGTCCACTTCCGGCTTTGTCAGCCCATATTTATAGCCTGCATCGATGTCGATATTTTCGGTGACCGAATAGATAAGGCCACCGAGCAGAAAGGCGGGATCGGTATTTGAGCTTTTGTCCGCGTTTCTCTGTATTCCGACATTTGCGACCAGCTTAAGCCCTTTTGTCACCTCAACTTCGGAGGTGATCGATGCATGCCAGAGGGTAGCCCTCTGGTCAAGCTTGTTTTCGTTGCCGATATATCCAAGATTAAGATGAAATGTCCAAGGCTTGAGTTCCTTTGTTGTAATAAAAAACATGCTGTACGTCATCTTGCCCGCACCGAGCTCTTTGTCTTTGTCCCCTGTAGGGAAGGTGAGGCCCGGCTTTAATGCTAAGCTCCAGCCGTTTGTTTCATAAAATCTCCATTTCACAGCTATCGCGACGTCGCCAACCCCATTGTGATGAGTGGTCGTCCCCGAATTATCCATCTTTATCCACTGGTAAGGTACTCCTATGCCTATATCGACCGTATCGCTTATCCCATAGGTGAGCGTCGATGCAGCCGGAGTGGTATGCTGGACTACCCCGTCGTTGTTATCGCGACCGTATTGGCTGTTTATCTCGATTGCGAACTTGCCCTTGCCCTGCGTGCCGGCATCGTCTGTTATCAATGGATGAGCCGCATAGGCTGTTGTCGCCGCGATCGCCGCCATAAACAATATCACCACCACTGTACGTATGATCTTAGACATTAACTACGCCTCCATCTATGTTTTAAAAGATGCTCATCAGCTCCCGCCAAATAATGCACATGATATGCATTATCATTAATATATCAAAAAAAACTACTTACACTTCTTACAGATACCGTATATTTCGAGCTTATGCCTCACTGGTGTAAAATCGTTTGCAGCAGCCAGCTTTTCCTGCAGCTTCTCGATCTTATCGTCATGGACTTCGATGAAGCGCCCGCACTTTATACAGATGAGGTGGTCGTGATGTTCATGGCCCAACTTCAATTCATACCTCATTTTTTGTTTGCCGATTTTAATCTCATCGGCCAGGCCGCATTCCGTCATTAGCCTCAAATTTCTATGTACCGTCGCATAGCCTATTTCAGGGTTCGCGGTTCGCACGATATCGAGCAGTTCCTCAACCGTAATATGTTTGTCAGCTGAAAGGAACGCATCAAGTATTGCATCCCTCTGACGGGTATTGCGCAACCCCTTGTCTTTTACATAGTTTCCGAGGATTTCCCTCGCCTTGTCAGCAATCATGACATCCTTCCTGGTATTGATTATTAATCTCAATACTATCAGGCTGGGATTATTTTGTCAACCCCTCCTTGAAAAACCTCCGGCACAGCCTGCAGGCTGAATGTGGGTGCGCCCTTCAAAGAACCATAGAAATGAGGGTCAAGTCAAAGGGGCTATTTAGTTATCTTATTCTCTTGCTCTCGCAGAATTCTGCTAATCGAGCTGAAATGCAGATCCATATGATCGGCAATTTGTCGCTGTCTGTATCCGTAGTACTCAACAGCCTCTTCGATTCCTTCTTATCTCTCATGTCTTTGCTCCGAAAATACGCTTCCATCGTCGAACGATTCATGTACCTCTGGCTCTTTCTTTGTGGATGTGATAAGCTCACATATCTATGATCCAGTACATTCGGCTTCTGCATATCAGAACTATAGCGGCGCTCGTTGTTCTTGCTTTCCTGCTTCTGTTACCGGAGCTGTCACTTGGTCATGCATTCCCGGATCATTCAAGCCCGAAGGTGGGTGAAACGCTTTCGACTCCTCCTGCAGGGGCATATATATGGTTCGATGGCGAACTTGAACCGGCCTTCAGCAAAATTACAGTCCAGGACGCGAACGGGAAACGGGTGGACCAGGGCAATGGCCGCGTGAACCCGTCTAATTCGGTTCTGCTCGAAGTCGGGCTGCCTCTGCTGCCGCGAGGCGCCTATCGCGTGATTTGGCAGGTCGTATCAAGGGACGGACACCGGATTTCCGGAGACTATACATTCGCTATCAAATGAGGTCGATGGGATAACTACCGATGGGTCGGAAGCACAGCAGGAGCTTCGACACCAAAATGGAAGAGCCGCAGACTATTAAGGATAACGAGTACCGTCATGCCGACATCAGCGAATATAGCGAGCGCCAGATTGCTTAGTCCTGCTATTGCAAGTACCATAAAAAGAGCTTTTACGGTGACTGCGGCAATAATATTGAAACGAATCGTCTTAACACAGCGTCTCCCAAGGCGCACGAGAAAAGGGATACGATCGAGTCGATCATTCAGCAAGGCAATATCGGCATTCTCCAGAGCAAGGTCAGATCCTGCCGCGCCCATCCCTATACCGACTGAGGCCGCGGCAAGGGCGGGAGCATCATTGATGCCGTCTCCGACCATGCCAATCGTACCATAGCGTCCTATTAGGGACTGCATCTCACGGACCTTGTCGTCCGGAAGAAGCCCTGACTTTATCTCCGCAATTCCAACTAAACTTCCAACATGTCGCGCAGCAGCCTCATTATCGCCGGTCAACATGACAGTCTCGATACCCAGCTCCCGCAGATCGGTAAGCATTTGCCTGCTTTCTTCCCGGATAGCGTCGGTAACGCCTATGACCCCTTTCACCTGAACCGAATCGCTGATTATTATGACCGTCTTGCCCTGCTCCTCAAGTTCCCGCACCGATACGGCTACATCCTCGGAAACGCGATGCTCTTCGGCCACAAAGCGCATGCTTCCAAGGCAGTGATGGGGATCCGTGCAGATAGTGCACTGCCCCTTTACACCTTTCCCCGGGACTGCCTGAAAGTCCTCAAATGGATGCGCTTCCAGGGAATGTTCGGTGGCCTTGTCCACAATGCTCTGAGCAATGGGATGTTCCGAAAAGACCTCAAGCCCGGCGGAGCAGGCTAGCACTTCTTCGACAGTGTAGCCATTGAACGCTCGCACATCTGAGACAACAGGAATGCCTTTGGTAAGCGTTCTAGTCTTGTCAAAAGCGATGGCTCTCATGCGTCCGAGCGCTTCGAGAAACTGACCTCCTTTAATCAACACTCCCTGATGCGAAGCATTGCCGATCGCTGAAAAGACCGCTATAGGGGTAGAGATGACTAATGCACAGGGGCACGCGATGATCAGCAGACTGAGTGCCTGCGGAAGCCAGAGCGCCAGCGGTGCGCCGAGCAGCACGACCGGCACTGCAATGAGTGCCAGGGAGCCAAGAATGACAACCGGAGTATAGTACCGGGCAAAATGTTCAATGAACCGTTGTGATGCGGCCTTTTTTTCAGCTGCCTTCTCGGTCATAGCGATAATCCTGGCTAGGGTTGTATCACCCGCCGCTTTTGTAACGCGCACCTCAAGGTATCCCTGTATATTCAAAGTGCCAGCATATACGGTGTTCCCGATATCCTTGTACTTCGGCAATGGTTCGCCGGTGATCGTAGCCTCTTCGACAAGCGAAGTGCCTGCAATAACGTCACCGTCAAGCGGGATAATATCGCCGGGCCGGATTTCGATAACATACCCAATCGATACCGCATCCACCGAAACCCGTTCCTCACGGCCTTTCACCCGGGCTGTTTTTGGCGCGCGCTCCATGAGCGATTCAAGCGCTGCACGGCTCCGCTCAATGCCGAACTCCTCAAGAGTCTCCCCAAGCGTAAAAAGCGTTACGATAATGGCCGCTTCTTCCAGTTGTCCAAGATAAAGCGCTCCGCCTATGGCGATGGTCATCAGGAGGTTGATATCCGAAAAGTCAAACCGGAGAAGGCTCTTGAGGCCATGCAGAAGAACGCCCCTGCCGAACAGGGCAATAATACCTCCGAAGAGAGGCAATTCAATCCAGGTGGGCATGTGCCTGCCCAGAAGCGACAACACTTCAAATGGAAGAATGATCGCAAGCACACAGAGCAGACGGCCCACCTTGAGATTTGAGAGAAGCGGCTTGAGATCAAGCATTAAAATACCTTCCTTTCTTAAGCCCAAAATAGCTATGAGCGGGCACAGCTGGTTACCCGGCTCCCCGCGCATAGTATAAATCTGTCCTGCGCAAAGAGCCCTGAGACAGAATCTTAGAAATTAAAGCGGTACTTTAGCCGTCCAAGGGGTATTTTTTTATCATAGGCGTTCCGTTCAATGGCAGCAAGCGACTTCTTTTCCGCAGGCGACAGCGCGGTTGCATAGTTCAACGCTTTCCTCCGTATTACGAAGTGCCGCAATCCTGCATCATGATCTGCTTCCCGTTCACGAACACCTCATAATTTGTATTTTATCAGGGTGAGGCTTCGTTTATCGAACAAGGCCATCATTTATGTGCTTGACTCATAAGGTAGCCCGTTATCTCCTTCTTTTCCTCTTCGGTCACGACCTTTTTCCCCATCGCCTGCATGTTGTTTTCCATCCGCTTTACAACAGCAGGCCAGTCTTTCGAGACATGGATTTTGGGATCAGGTAGCGAGTGACACTGGGAGCAGATTTCCTTGAACTGGAGCGCTCCACGCGACTCCGGCGCTGGCAGGGCGCCGGGCGCAATCGCCTTCAAGGAGTGTGTTTTAAGATAGGAAAGGATCGTCTGTTTTTCTCCTCCGGAAGGATTTTCAATGGTCATCATACCACCCATGCCCGACATCATCGACATGCGAGCGAACATCCTACCAGCTACCGAAGGCCATTCTTCGGCTGTGTGCATCCCGGGACTCGGCAGGTTATGGCACTGATCACAATAATGGGTCAATAGCTTTGCCCCACGACTATCCTGATCGGGCAGATTTTCCTGCTTTATCCCTGGCGGCAGCATACCGGGCATCATCCGCTGCATCATATGGTTCATATGCCCCCGATCCATCATACAGCCGTCCATCATCATACCCGCCGCCGAAGGGACCACGGCGAACCCTTGATAACTAGACAACAATGAGGATCCGATAAAGCCGATGAGCCCGATAACAATTGTTATGATCGCTATAGTAAGAATACGGTTGTGCCCCATAGAAATAACCTCCCTAAATAATGTCTTTTTTCATGATTCCGAACTCTTCTTGAGTAATCTCTCCCCTGGCATATCGTTTCTTCAATACATCGAGGGCGGATTCCCCGCCATGACCTCTCGCATCTTTTGTGGATTTCCCGACAAACCACACGACCAATAAAACGATACCGACAATGAAAAGAATGGAAAGAAGAAAAAAGAAAAACATCCCCATCATTCCATACGGCCCAAACAGATTAGATCCCATCATAGCACCGCTCCTTTGTTTCGGTCTTTTGTCCGTCTTTCTTCCAACATAGCAACAAATCGGAAAATATAAGCAATCGAAATGTATTCGCGAATGAGAAAAGTCATCCGTCAGTTGCTTAGTCGATTGATCGAATACGACCGGACCGCTTATCCACGATGACCCGGTCAATAACGACGCCTTTATTGCTTTTAATATCGGCCTCGTAAAAAAGCTGTCGCTCCTTAATCGGGCCGATGATGACTTCTTTCTGTGGATAGAACTGCTCCAAAACACGTCTGGCTTCTGCCGCTGATTTCACCGGTTTGAGAGCTCCATACAACCCTGACCCCATCCCCTCGCAATAGTCGCCATGTGGGTGTCTCCACTGCATACAACCGTCCATGGCGCCGACCCGCAGGGGAGCTATGAGAAATACTGAAAGCAGCGTCGAAGCAATTAACCGATGTTTCATTGTCCACCTCAAAAAGACCTGCGGAGAGGGCGTCCAGCTCTCTCCGCTTTCTACTCTCAATCTACCAGCAATTCGTCATCATACCGTGGCCCATGCCATGTCCCTGGTGCATTCCGCTCCCGGCCATCATCGGGCAATTTGTCATGCCAGACATGTAACTCGAATTTACACCACCTTTGTTAGCAGCAGCATGGATTTTCACATGAAGATCGCCCACTTCTCTTTCGAGCTTCGCAATCCGGTTTCCGTCAGGCGACGGGTTGTCGTACTCCGTCTGGAGCTCAGCCTGCTTCTGTGCTAGCGCCCCTTTGATTGCGGAAGTATCGCTCTGGAACTTCTGATACGCATCGGGAGCGGCTGTGTTCGCGTATCCTATGCCCTGCCCATGCATGCACCCATAACCATAATCGCCCCACTGCGCATACGCTGCAAGACTGCCGATCAGAAGCAGTCCGACCATCACCGCCAATCCAGTTACTACCGCTTTTGTTCTCATTTCTTTGACCTCCTGAAGATTTGTTATGATCTAAGAATATCAAAAAAATATTAAGAAGCTGCGAGAAAATTGTTAAGAATTGTTAAGGCCTGGACCGGGGAAGTCCAACCGTAAATGCCGATCCTTTTCCCCACTCGCTTTGGACCTCGATGTGGCCACCGTGGGACTGAACGAGCTCTCGAACAATGCTCAGGCCGATGCCTAAGCCTCCTTTAGTCGCCGAATAGAAGCGCTCGAATATGAAGGGAAGCTCCTCTTCCCGTATTCCCATCCCGTTGTCGATCACGCTGATGAGAGTTTCTATGCGGGACTGAGCGCCCTTCAACACGATATGACCGTTATCGTCAACAGCTTTCAGCGCATTGCTCAAGAGGTTGAGCATGACCTGCGTCAAGCGATCGGCGTCGGCGTGAACGGAAATAGTATCATCGCATTCGACATCAATGATAATGCGTCTGTCTCCAGTCGAACGGAGCAGGCGCTCCCTGACGTTTTCGAGGTACTGACTGAGATTGAAGGTCTCTTTGCCGAGAGAAAGAGCACTCGCCTGAGCCTGGGATAGTTGTTCGATTCCGTCTACAACTCCTCTCAGTCTGTCTATCTCATCGAGGAGCGATTCGACATTTTCCCTTGTCAGCGGAACTATGCCGTCCCTGATGCTTTCAAGCTCGCTCTGCATTGCGCCCATCGGCGTTCTTAGTTCGTGGGCAACGTTAGTAATCAACTTCTTCCGAAGAGATTCCTGAAGCTCAAGCGACTCAGCCATCCTGTTGAAGTTTTCGGACAGATGCCGTATCTCGGTGCTTCCACTTGCATCCACCCTGCTGTAGAGCTCACCTACGGCAACGGCCCTTGTAGCAGCGGCCAGCTCTCTAATCGGCCTGGTGAGTTTTCGGGCAAAAAAGATGCTGAGGACCACGGCGATCCCTCCCATGGCAAGTAGGGCGAGGAAAAGAAAGTGGTTGCTCCTATCCACGAATGCCGCTTCGCGTTTCGGCCTTAGAAATTTCACATCAAGTCTTCCTATCTCGCGGCCCCGCAAAAAAAGCGGATAAGGGATATACTCACCACCGGGTTGCTCCATCCTTGTCCGGAAGACTGCGATCACCCTGTCACTGACCTGTGCAGAGAGAGATGCAAGCGCCTTGTCGGTGCTCATAACGACCCGATTATCCTCATTCAGCACCCTGACTTCAAAGCCAAGCATCAGCGCCCATATCAGGTCCTCGCGGATAGAGTCCTCTTTCCATCCTTTGTATTTGTCGTAGGTGCCCTCAAGGTCCGCTATGACCCAGTATACCCGGTCTTCCATCTCGCCTTCACGGTACTCTCTGAAATCTGCAAGCATGAAATCTCTCAGGATAAAGGCCGACGACAAAGAAACGATGGCGACGCCCACGAGAAGCAGCAAAAAGCGGAACCAGAGGCTCTTATACATCTTTCTTACCCGAGAACCGGTAGCCAAGACCGTAGATAGTGAGGATAAAGTGAGGATGCTTCGGGTCGTCTTCAAGCTTCATCCTCAGGTTACGGATGTGAACATCGATACTCCGTTCATATCCTTCGAAACTATATCCCAGTGCGCTCTCGACTATTTCCTCTCTGGTAAACACTCTGGCCGGGTTCGACGCTAGTGTGAAAAGAACCTTGAACTCGGTAGGGGTAAGTTGAACAAGGCTGCCGTTCTTTTTAACCTCATAGGTCCGTCCGTCGATCAAAAGCGCGCCGCCTTCAAAACTGAGCGATGAGATCCCCGACATGCTCTCCCGTTCAGATCGTTTCAGGACTGCCTTGACCCTGAAAACAAGTTCTCGCGGACTGAAGGGCTTGACCACGTAATCGTCGGCGCCGAGCGCAAACCCGGCGAGCCGTTCTTCTTCCGAGGACTTTGCGGTGAGCATGATGATGGGAATATCACCTATCTCCTTGAGCTCCAGGAAGACATCCTCGCCTTTCATGTCAGGCAGCATCAGATCAAGCACGACAAGGAGAGGCGTCTCCTTCATGGCAAAGTCGACAGCAGCCTTCCCGTTATCGATGTGAACAACGCGAAAGCCGTCACCATCCAGGTAGGCCTTGACAAACTTCGCCATCTTGGGGTCGTCTTCAACGATCAGGATCGGTTTGAGCATTGCGCCTCCTGGTCTTCGAATGATACTTTCTGTTCATGAAGCATTATATCACCACCCACAACGCTTTGAAAATTGACCGGACTGCCTATCGAGAGGGAATAAACTGCTTCCGGTTCGCCTTTCAAAGGACCATAGAGATGAAATCAGAGCAGAAAAGTGCTACTATAAGCCGTGGAAGCGATTAGGTTCCGTCCAAACGCACAGAGAAATACCTTTTATAAATGGGCGTCGGCTATTGCTTTGGTCACTATTTTCTATAATTTACTTGAAGGTGTGGTCTCCGTAATCTTTGGCTTTCAAGATGGAACTGTTGCCCTGTTCGGGTTCGGAGTGGACTCCTTTGTCGAAGTAATATCTGGCATCGGAATATGGCACATGATTCGTAGAATGAGACAGAACAGCGCTCAAAATTGCGATGCCTTTGAAAGAACCGCTCTTAGGGTTACAGGCACATCTTTCTATGTTCTTTCTGCCGGCTTGAGTATTGTATCACTTGTGAATATTTACAAAGGATACAAACCTGAAACCACTTTTTGGGGTATTGTAATTTCGATTATTTCAATTCTCTCTATGTGGGCGCTTATTCATTATAAAATGAAAATCGGGACACAGTTCAAATCTCAGGCATTGCTGGCAGATGCCCAATGCTCAAAGATTTGTATGTGGCTTTCTGTTATTCTTCTCGTTTCGAGTGCTGGGTATGAATTGACGGGATTAGGATTCCTGGACTCTTTCGGCGCCGTGGGCATTGCAGGCCTTTCTTTTCGAGAAGGTCGCGAGGCATTAGAAAAAGCAAAAGGGAATTTGATATGCGGTTGTCAAGGCAACTGCCACTAGACCTCCTTTATGCCAGCCTCCTTATTTGTTTAGTTGGTAACTTAGCCTTACCTGCAACCCGGCCTCAGGCTTTGGGAACGGAATAGCGAAACGACCCCTGAGAATAGCGGGTTCAAACAAAGCGTTCTCCACCGTGTCGGGTGCCAGCTCAATTATGAACAGTTAGTGAAAATTCGACGCCCACATCGATAGTTACTTTCCGAATTCATCATTTTTGGTTGGATGCCCGAAGTGTTGAGTAGGAGTAGCACCAATTCATCAGCCTCGACATCGTCGCATCAATGACTTCGACATGCTATTGAGGCCGCCATATTTCAGGCAATGTGAGAGGGTACATCCGGCAATCATTATACCGCTAGAATTCATAAACCGATGTTTGAAGAAATCAATTACGGTAAATTAGCCGCTTATACAAAGGACAATGCATTTAATGTCCTGCAAACCATACTATAAGCTTCAGCACCCCAAAGGCTGCAAACCCGAAAGCAAGGAAACCGCCGATGATCTTTATCGGAATCATGACAAGACCCCAGGCAATTTCAAATATGGATGCAAGCGTGATTTTAAGAAATATTGATAGAGCGTTTTTCACGGCTGCCTCTCCTTTCTTGTCGCTAAATTGCAAGCCTTCGTGCTCATGCTGTCGTCCTCAAGCCATTATGCTGCCCCCTTCAAATCTAAGAATGATTGCTGCTCGTCGGCCTCAGTATGTGCGAGCCTCGGCCGATCAGTTGCGGCGCCAAATAACGGCTGCATCAGGTTTGCAGCGTAGGATTCCTGCCCTTCGAAGGAATCAATAACTGCGCGCTCCTGGGGATTGGTCTCTTGATATTTTTTGCTGCCGTAGTCCTGGGGGAGCCAGCCCTTGCCTTTGCAGGCGGCAACGTTGAAGCGGCGCAGAATATTGTCGTCCCTGAATGTCAGATGAATAGTTCCCTTCTTATAGGCGGTTATCCTGAAATATGTGCTTTCTATGCCTGCTGATAGCCCGCGCTCAAACGCTTTTTCCAAAGCCTGACTGATGGAAACGTATCCAGGCATGCCGTCGAAATAGTTCATAACGACATCGACATCGCGCAGCTGGCGGGCGGCGTTATAATCCAGCTTCCATTTGCCCCAGGAGATAAACGGACCGTCACCGTACCCGGCATAGATGGGAATAATGACCTTCTTATTGACCCGGAAAGCCTTGTTGGTTTTCCAGCCATTAAACAGGTGAATATTCTCGTCAAACAATCCGCCGGAATAACAATGCCTGATCGTGAATTTGTCGAATATCTCCAGCACGGCCTCGGTCAAGCTCTTTTCGTGGCCGGCAATGAGATTGAGAATGAACTGACGAACGTTGCCCTCTGTAAAATCCATATAGCTGCGCTCATTCAGCTGATGCTCAAACTCGCATTGCTTTTTCGCCGTGAGGCGGCTGCTTACTTCTCCGATATCGAGGGTCCTGCGCCAGAAGGTCTTGCGAAGAGTGACCACAAGTTCATTGAGATGCTTCTGCATACGCTCGGTCATATCGCCTGTCGAGTAATCCTTTCCCGCTTCCATGTTGAGTCCTATATATGCCCCGATTTTCTTGTAATTGCGGAAGTAATTGACTATCGTGTCCGTGCCGATCTGCACGATCTGGTTATACTCGGCTACCAGTTCGGCAATCGTCTTTCCCGTGCTAAGTTCGTAATTCTGCTCGATGCCCGGTTTCGGATCTTCGGCAATGTCCTCCACTCCAGCAAACAGGTCGTCCTCGATGTTGCGCTCGATCCTGATATAGACAAGGGCCACTTCCACGCCGGTCGGGCGCTCGGCCGTCTCGAAGGCCCCCTGAATAAAATCAATCTCCGCGTTAAGCTCGGAGAGCTTCTTTTTCAGCTCCTTGCGTTTGTTGGTGTATGGGTTTCTGATAGTCTCCGCATTGAGCAGGAAAACGATCTCGCCACGATATAAAATATCGATCGCTTTCAGAAGATGTTCGTCGCCGTTGCTGAACGGCGGGTTTGCTATAATGAGATCGTATTTGTCCGGACCGGAATATGTCAGAAAATCGCTGTCGATAACCTTGATACCTTTGCCGCGGAGGGTCGCTTGCAACTCTTCATCTATCTCGATAGCTGAAAAATTAGAAAGTCCAAAACGTGATCCCCAACCGTGACAATGCTCGTCGTCGATCAGAGTATCAATGATATCACCTTTACCTGCGGAGGGCTCAAGTATATTCTCCGGATTGCCCTTAATCTTTTCTTTCATCCTCCGGACAAGATGCGGCGCGGTAGGGTAGAAGTCTTTGTTGAACATATCACAATCCTCCTGAATATCATTATTTTCTGATCTTCTGCCTTACCCCCACATCAGCCCCCCGGCAGCGACCCCTTTCACTCAATTTTGAAGGGGTCGATGGCGGGGGCGGTCCTGGCGGAGAAGAAAGAGGGAAGGAGCATGGCGATATCCGGAAACAGGATTGAATTATTTAGTTGAGCGGCAAGGGACGTGACACCGAGCTACAGCGAATGGCGCGGACCTTGAATAGCGAAACACCGGGAGTTCGATTTCTTCGACGTGCCTCTGTCTCTATTCTTTATCTTTTGCTTCTGTCTTTAAATGAAGGGTCAAGGGATAAATCCCTTGGGGACTTCTCATGGGGAAGGGGAAGCGGTGAAGGGGTAGCCTAATGTCTCTGGCCGGACAAAGAGACTGTAAAGAGCCTTATCCTTTA
>JBGOVD010000270.1:0-4013 GCA_041477935.1 Dissulfurispiraceae bacterium
CGTCGTAGCCCTTATCAGCGAGCCAGTCGCGGGATTCATCGGAGAGCACCACCTTTACCTTCTTCCGTATCAGCTGATGCCGCAGTTCTTCGATGAACTTGTCAACGACCTTCTTCATAATAACTGTGTTGAGCGGGTTGAAGGTTATAATCGCGTCGAGCCTGTTCCTGAATTCAGGGTTGAAGAGCTTCGTGATCGCATCTCCGCTTTTCGCATTCGTATCACTGCTCCTGTCGCCGAAGCCGATCGAGCCCTTATCCATGTCCTTTGCGCCCGCATTGGAGGTCATGATCAGGATGACATTGCGGAAATCGGCCTTCTTGCCGTTGTTGTCGGTCAGGGTCGCATAATCCATCACCTGCAACAGTATGCTGAAGATGTCCGGATGGGCCTTTTCTATCTCGTCGAGAAGCAGCACAGAGTATGGGTGCTTCCTGATCGCATCGGTAAGCAGACCTCCCTGGTCGAAGCCGACATATCCCGGAGGCGCTCCGATCAGCCGCGCAACTGCGTGCTTCTCCATGTACTCGCTCATGTCGAACCGCGTGAATGCAACCCCGAGAGCAGCTGACATCTGCTTCGAAACCTCGGTCTTGCCGACGCCGGTAGGACCTGTAAAGAGGAACGACCCTATCGGTCTTTCAGGCGCGCCCAGCCCTGCGCGCGACCGCTTGATGGCGGACACCAGGGAATGGATGGCGCTGTCCTGGCCGAAGACTGCGAGCTTCAACTCGTCTTCGAGGTGCCTCAGCTTTTCGGTGTCCGATGCAGAGATGCTTCTCGACGGAATCTTTGCGATGCCGGCAACAATGCTTTCGATCTCCCTCACTCCGACAACGGCTCGCGATTTCTCGGGATCGAGAAGTTTGCGCGTGGCCCCTGCCTCGTCGATCACGTCGATCGCCTTGTCAGGCAAATATTTGTCGTTGATGTGCTTTGCAGAGAGTTCAGCAGCTGCCCTGACGGCGGTATCGGTGTAAGCGACCCCGTGGAAGGTCTCGTAATAAGGACGAAGCCCTTTCAGGATCGCTATGGTTTCTTCGATGGTAGGCTCCTGGATCTCTATCTTCTGGAACCTTCTGGAAAGTGCCCGGTCTTTTTCGAAATGATTTTTATACTCTTCGTAAGTGCTCGCGCCGATGCAGCGGAGCCTTCCCGAATTGAGCACCGGTTTCAAAATATTCGAGGCATCCATCGATCCGCCGCTGGTCGCCCCAGCGCCCACAATGGTATGGATCTCGTCGATAAATAGTATCGCGCCGGGGATCTTTTCGAGTTCCCTGATCGTTGTTTTCAGTCTGGCCTCGAAATCGCCGCGGTACTTGGTGCCTGCGAGAATTGCCCCCATGTCGAGTGAGAATATCCTCGAATCCTTCAATACGGAGGGCACTTCGCCAAGGTGGATCTTCAGCGCCAAGCCCTCGACTATGGCTGTCTTGCCGACTCCGGGTTCTCCGACCAATACTATGTTGTTCTTTCTCCGTCTGCAAAGCACCTGGATGGTCCTCTTGACCTCGGCTTCGCGGCCTACGAGGGGATCTATGGCGCCCTCGGCGGCCTTTTCAACCAGATCTATCGTGAAGAGTTTTAGAGGGTCTTTTGACGGCCTGCTTTTCTGGTCGGGGCGCGGCGTTTCACACTCATGACAGGGCGTCTCATCGGGAGTTTTTTCGTCAGACGCATCCCCCCTCGCACCGGTCATATCGGACAGGCCGTGCGAGATGAATTCCAGCACTGCCATACGAGAAATCCCTTCCCTTTCCAGAAAATAGACGGCGTGCGAATCCTCCTCCGGAAAGAGTGCCGCCAGGATGTCGCCTGAGTCGACCTCATTTTTTTCTGCCGAGTGCACATGATTCAGCGCCCTCTGGATCACCCTCTGGAACCCCACTGTCGGCAGCGGATTGATAATGCTCTTTTCAGGCTGGAGGGGTACATTCTTTTCGAAGAAATCTTCGAGTGCGGCCTTTATCCTGAGAACATTGCCTCCGCAGCCCGTGATTATGTCTATGCCTGTTTCATCATGAATAACCGCGAAGAGCAGGTGCTCGGCGGTAAGATATTCATGACGCCTGCTTTTTGCGTCTTTTATGATTGCATCGAGCGTAAGCCCGAGTTCCTTGTTTATCATTCTTTCTCCATAATGCATTTAAGTGGATGGCCTTTCCTCTTTGCCGCGCTGTGGACTGCGGCCAGTTTTGTCTCGGCTATCTCCCGCGTGAATACTCCGCATACCCCCGAACCCTTTTTATGGACGCTCAGCATGATTTGCGTCGCCTCTGCAGGCGGCTTGTCGAATATCGTTTCGAGTACATAAATGACAAAATCCATTGTAGTATAATCGTCGTTCAGCAGGATGACGCGATAGAGCGAGGGTTCCCTCGTCTCCTGCCGCACCTTCTCTTCAAGGCCTTCGCTTAATTTGAATTCACTGTTGCCCATGGCGTCATTTCCCGCTTCTTAACTTCTTACTTACACGAACTGCAAGAGCCGGAACTGCAGCTTGAGCATCCCGAGGAGGTCTGCTTATCGCCGCCGCTCATTCCGAAGGTCGAGAATTTTTTTACGACGTTATCGGTAGTGCAGTTCGGGCATGATACGGCGGTGTTTCCGAAGACGAGTTTTTCGAATTCGAGACCGCATGCTGCGCATTTATATTCGAAGATGGGCATTTATTTCTCCGGCAATGTCGTGATCGATAGGCAGGACAGCCGTCCAGCCATGCCTCGGGCCTCTCAACAGGCTATGTTCAATTATAACACAAGGCAGCGAGTGCTTGAATTAATGAGCAAAATCATTTATGTTATAGAACGAGCACCTGTGAAAGCATACGCTTTTTTTGCGGTAATCCGTGTAATGCAGGCGCATCGTTTTCGGGGAAAGGAGGAGCGAGCAGCCATGCCGGAGAGCAAGAATCATAATCTTCAGGACCTTTTTCTCAACCAGCTGCGCAAGGACAGGATACCGGTCATCGTCTTTCTCACCAACGGCGTGAGACTGAAGGGTATCGTCAAGGGCTTCGATAATTTCGTCGTCCTTCTCAAAGATGTCAATGAACAGCTGATTTACAAGCACGCCATATCGACTATCGTCCCCGAAAAGAATGTAGAATTAAGGTCGGAGAGCGGCGATAAGTAACGAAATGGCTGCGCCAATGAACCCCTTTCCCACGGTCGATATCATCATCGAGTACCGTGGAGGAATCATTCTTGTCAGGCGACGCAACCCTCCTTATGGCTGGGCCATACCGGGAGGGTTCGTAGATTACGGCGAATCCCTTGAGAATGCCGCGGCAAGAGAGGCGAAGGAAGAGACCGGGCTCACGGCTGAACTTGTAAGGCAATTCCATGCTTATTCGGCGCCGGACAGGGACCCCAGGTCACATACTATAAGCGTTGTCTTCATCGCCAGGGGAAAGGGCGAACTGCAGGCTGCCGACGATGCGGCTGATGCAGCAGTTTTTACTAAAGATAATCTGCCCGGGGAGATCGCATTCGACCATAGGGCCATTCTTGAAGACTATTTCAGCGGGAGGTATTAAAGATGTTAGAGTCCATGCGCAGGCACGCACGTTATTTCTATGTGCTCTTTGTGATAGTGATCATCACCTTCATATTCTGGGGCGTCGGCGGTGTAGACAAGTCGACGAGTGTGAGTGTTGCCGAAATCGGCAAGGAGAAGATAAGCGTAGAGGAGTACTGGAGGGCATACGAAAGGACGCGCGACGCCTACAGGGAGATGTATAAAGGACAGCCCCTTGACGAGATCGAGAAAAAGTTGAATCTCAAGAAGATGGTGCTCGACGGTATGATAGAAGAGCGCGTTATTCTTGCTTCAGCCAAGGACCTCGGGTTGACCGCATCCGATGAGGAACTCCAGCAAGCGATAGTCAGCGATCCCAGGTTCAGACGCGACGGCGCTTTCCGCAAGGACATATATGTTAAGACGCTGGCATTGAACAGGATGATGCCCGAAATGTACGAAGCCATGCTCCGCGAGCAGATTGCCGTGGA
>JBGOVD010000145.1:0-5740 GCA_041477935.1 Dissulfurispiraceae bacterium
AAAGGCATGGCAGCATTTTTATCGAGCGCCATGAGAGAGGAAAAGCCCGAAAAGACAAACTCGGTAACACTGTCACATGCGACCACAAGGACGCAATCGGCATGCCCGCAGCGGATCGTCGCTGCTGCTTTTGCCACGGCCGCAGAGGAAGAAGCACACGCCGCAGAGATGACCATACCGGCGTCATCGACCCCTGTAAGAGAGGCAACTTTCCCAAGGAGTACGGAGGGCCTGCTCTCCGACACGTCTCCCCGCCCTTCGAGAATCGCCTGTTCCAAGAGATCGACCTCGCCCTTTGTCGTCGCCAATATAAGCTTCGCATCCCGCAGGACCGACCCCTCAGACTGTTCGAACAGGGACCTGAGCATCTGCATGACCATGGACTCCTGCCCATGGTATCTCAAAGTATCCAGAGTAGCTGAATAATCGGACACAAACGTCTTAGTCCAGAACCTTGCAATCCGCGAAATGGCGGACCTCCCCCCGAGGATATTCTCCCAGCACACATCGCTGCTGCGTCCGAAGGCAGTCACCATGTCGCATGAGACTACCACCGCTTTTACCCCGGGAGCTGAAATTCGCCGTCTTTCCATCTGCCTCGACACCTTTCCAATAAGGGAGGAGAGATGATGCAGACCTCCCCGGTCTTTGCGTCTGTAAACAACTGTACGGTGTATCCGCTTGCCGCCAGCGTCCCGTCCTGTTTCAATAACTGGAATTCGGTATTAATGCGGGCGCCTTCATGCCAGAACATGGCCGCCCGGATTTCGAATTCCTCATCGAGGAAAAGTGACCTGTAATAATCGACATGAAACTCTACGATAGGGGCGCGCAGTTCCGACTCATAGAAATCCCTGTAGGACAGGCCGCAGCGACGCCCGAGTTCGGCCGATGCCTCTTCAAAAAAGAGCGCATACCTGCCGTGCCAGACAATCCCCATAACATCGACCTCGCTGAAACGTACGCGTCTGCCGATTTTGACGACGACAGGCTCCGGGGCCCCGCCGACAGTCCCGAAATAAACCTTCTTTCTCCGGGGCGGCATCTACTCCCCCTCCCAGGCGAACCGGACGCGCAATTTTATTTCGGACACTTTCACATCGCCCTTGGTGACGGATGCCTTCACGACAAAACCATCACCGTTATCACACATGCCACTGAAATCCCTGCAGACACAGGTCAGCTCCTCCGACGGGAAGACAGGCGAAAAAAACTTTGCGAGGATGATCTCCTCTATGAAAAGTTTTTTACCCGTCATCTTTTCGATCATCGCAGTAACGCACTGGATCTGGCAGACACCTGGCAAGAGTTTCCGTGACGGGAAGTGTCCCTGAAAACCGATAAAGCCTTCCGGGAATACGAAGCCGGCAGAGATGGTCCCGTCCGACTCGACCAAACGGTCCATGCATTGTGCAACTTCATGTTTGATATTTCTCACTCCTGAATCTCCTTCAGTCTTACGATGAAACGATATCCATGCTTATCATTGCTCAGAACTGTTCCGGCCGGATAGAGTTTCCCCTTGTCTCGCGTATATTCATAGTAAGAGATCCTCCAGACTGAAGAACCGTCTTCAGAATAGTTTTTTTCCACAAGGTCCAGCCCCGGACCGGCAAACACATACTCAATTACCCCCGGTCCAAAGCTCTGCCGGAAGACGATCCGATACTTTTCAATCTCTATTTTTGCATCGGGAGAAGGGACGAGATCAAAATAAATCCGCTTGATGTCTTCTCCGACAGTCTTGGCAAAATCGCCCTGTTTCGCAAATTCCGGCATCACAAAGTTGGCGACCACCTGATCTTTGTTACCTGTCAGCTCGAACAGTTTAACGCCCAGCTGGTTGATACAGGCGATGTTAAATGTTCTGTCCTTTGTGTTGACCGCTACGAGCCCCAGCCCTCCGAATTTCTTCCATCCATACTCAAAGACGATGGTATTCAGTAACTGGAACTCTACGGGGGAATCGGCATCAAATCGCTTCACTGCCGCTGCGGGGTCGGCGCCGACCACGGGAACAAGAGGGGTTTCCCTAAAGGGGACACCGGAGCATCCCGAAGTCATCAACAGCAGCATGAATATCCATGCTGCTGCAAGCTTTCTCATACTCACTGTGCGCCCTCCTTTGAAGGCATGAGAAGCCGATACAGTTGCGGGATAACCAGCAGGGAGGAGAGATACCCGGTGCTTATCCCAATCGTCATGGTCAACCCCACATAAAACAGGGCGGGATGTTGAGCCAGGATCAGCACCCCTGTCCCCATAATCGTAGAGATAGCGGACATCGCCACCGACAGGACAACGCCCGCCTGGATATTGTTGCGGCATCTGAAGACCGTGAATATACCGTAATCGACACATATGCCCATGAGGGCAATGCCCGTAATCAGGGTCGACAAATTAAACGCGATACCAAATATCGACATCAGCCCGAAGAGCCATACGATTCCTGTCACCACTGGCACCAAGGCTATCAGGAGTTCCTTCATATTCCTGAAGTACAGGTAGGTCAGCCCTATAACGAGAACCGATGTAATGGCCGTCATCAAAAAGATGTCCGAATAAATGACCTCTGATATCTTTTGGGACATGGCCTTCCCCGAAACCAGGAATGTTTCGGGGTGCCTCGCGCTCATCGCGGCGATAGCGCGGACGTACTGGTCCTCATCTGGAAAAAACGACACTACCTGATAGCGGTCCTGCGAAGCATGGATAAATCTCTCCTTCAATTTGGAGATAAGATCATTATCCGCGAGACCTGCCTCTGTAACCGTTGCTTTGTGCAGGCGAGCGAAAAAAGGAGTGAAGGCATCCTGCGCAAAGCCGTACTTCCCGACCTCCGCCTGAAGCAATTGTTTCAGCTCACGCTCTCTGCCATCGGCCCAGAATTGCTGCCACCGTTCCTGGTTTTCTTTTCTCGTCTTTTCCGAGGGCCACAGGGTTGACATGCTGGAGATGTGGTCTGCGCCGATTGCCTTTACCGCCTCCCGGTAAACCTCATCGTTCTTTTCGAGGGCCTCTTCGAGACTCTTACCGTTGGTAACGAGAAGAGCGGGCCGCTCCTGTCCCCAGACCTCCTGGAACCGCTTTTCGGCCTGCAGGATCGGGGATTCGGTACCATCAATTTTATAAATATTATTGTCGAATGTTACCTTAAACGCAAAGAACAGGAAGATAAGAGTAAGCACCAGCCAGCCCCCGACCACTGCATTGTTCGACCATCTGACTCCGTCAAGCCACCATCCTACCGTCTGCCCGATCGCTTTCTTCGATGCGAAGTGGGGTATAACGAGAAAACAATAGATAAATGAAAAAGCAAGGCCCAGGAGCGACAGATACCCCAGCTGCTGATATCCTTCGATGTGGGAGAAAAGAAATGAGAAAAAGACCGCTGCGGTCGTCAGTGCTCCGACAATGACCGGCCGTATGATCCGACTGATACCATATACCGGATTCGTTGCATTTCTGGCTGCAACATACACCTCAATTCCATAATCGACCGAAATACCCGCGAGCACGGTAGACAGGCCGATAACCGCGTAGGAGAGTCCCCCCATGAAAAAGTAGCAGACAAAGATTGCCTGAAAAATTGAAAACAGGGGAATAAGAAAGATCAGAATTGCGCTTGCATCCCTGAAAACCAGCAGCATAAGGAGGACAAACGCAACCGAGGCGACAATACTCGTCAGGGCCACATCCTTTTTCATGACCCGCTCATTGCTCAGGGTATGAGTGTGCCCGCTGACGATGTCGGCGGAGATATACGCAGGAAGCTTTTTGAACTGTTCCCCGAGGTCCTCGATGAGCCGTTTGGAGCCGAGGGAGTCCGTTATTGGAACAGGGGTCTGTGCGATTATCATGGCATGCCGGTTGTCCTGGCTGATAAAGTGCCCGCCCTCAACGGAAACATTGTATCCGAGCGATGTGGACAATGCCTTCAATTTGTTGAGCATGACGAGATTAAGCCCCAGCGGGTCGGAACGGAGCATCGAATTCATGAAGATGCCCTCCGGCTTCATCAGCTGGAGATAGTTCTTTCTCATCTTCACTGAAATGCCCTCCGGATTGAGCTGGACATCGACAGCTCTCAAGTCATCCTCAGTGAACAGTTGCGGCATCCTGTTGAAAAGAAATTCTATATCGTCCGTCATCGTTAATTCCGAGAGGCCGACAGTGACTTTTGTAAACAGAGGGGGCTTCAGGGAATCCGCCAGCTGGTCGACCGCCGCTAAGAGATCTTTTTTGTCCTTGTCCGGCGAGTTCAGGGCAACGGATATGACGACCTTATTGGAAAGATTCGAGTCTTTCAGAAAGGCCATGCTCCGCGATATGTCGGGATCTGCGGGGAGCAGTGCCTCGATGTTATTGCTGAACCTGATAAAGCTGAATCCTGCAAGAGATGCTCCTATCAATGCCATGACCAGGATTAATACGGGCCACTTTCTCCTGCCGATAATCCCATAGACTAACGTGAAATATTTATCAAACACGATGTCCTACTTTAAAAAACCGTTCGTCGATAGGGACGTCGATTACCGTGTGCTCGAAGTTGATCGTAGTACTGTCCCCGCTCATCTCCAGGATCTTTATCTGTTGCAGATACTTTTCATCTTCCCTGAAGGTAATCGTGACAGACTTCACGATCTTTCTCGAAAAATTCTTCTCATTGGGTATGAACTCAAAGATATAAGGTCGCTGCTGCAGCACCTTGACGGTATAATCATCCAGGAGAGAGCCGTAATTGCCGGAAAACCAGGTGGTGAGCTGGGTGAGCACTATCTTGAACACAGGGTTCTTCGAGATCGGGATCTCCTGCACCTGATCGGTGTCCTCGTCCCACTGGCGTATCACCTTGTCCGTAATCAGCACGGAGTATTTGACGGGTATGTCGACATGCCATGCGATCGTGTTCGGCTTCTTCAGATATATCCGCCCTTTCATGATGACCTTCTTCTTGAAGATCGCAAGTTTCTTCTCCTGAACGAAATCGGTCTTCAGGGTCTTGAACCGGGAAACCTTTTCACCCAATCGGCTCAGCATATCGGAAATATCCGGTGTCTCCGGTGCTCCGGCAGATGAGACGCCCTCCACCAACGGCAGCAACAGCAGCAGTGACAGCAGTGACAGCAATGACAGGACTATGAGAAGTTTCTTATTTTTCATCGTTATTATCTTTATGCCAGATTTTAACCTCGCCCCTGGCGATAATCTCCTCTCCCTTAAAGACTTCACCTTGTATAATGCCGAAGTCGCCATATTGGGCGGTCTTGAATACCGACACCCGCAGTTTATCACCGACCCGCGCGTCGCCGAGGACCTCCAGGTTCTTTATCCCCAGAAGGAAGCCTTCCGTCCGGCCGTTTGAACATCCAAGTGTTTTGAAACCCTTGTCGGCTGCAATAGCCTGCGAAATGATCTCGGGGTATGATACTTCATCGAGTCTCCCGTCCTCGCCGACAAAGATGGTTTCGGCCGAGATATTCACCTCCGCTGCGCACCGCCTCTCAGAGATCTCGATAACCCGGTCGATCATGAGCATCGGGGGCTTGTGCGGAACAAGACCGTCTGCGGCGGCGGGCAGGCAGACAATGTCCGCCTGCTTGTCCGCATTATTCCAGCACAGCGGATCTGACGCCATATAATCTCCCGTACACTGATAGGCGGCGCCCCTGCAGCCATAACATTCATTCAGCCGTGCACACTGTCCGCAGGGCCCCTTTATCGTCCTTCTATAATTCCT
>JBGOVD010000203.1:0-4800 GCA_041477935.1 Dissulfurispiraceae bacterium
CGCCCAGAAGGTGGGAAAAGGAAGGAGTAGTCTATTGTACAGTCAGAAACTGGACCCTGGTAACGCTGTATATGCTGGGAGTGAGCCCCGAAAAGCTGGCGAGATTCTATCGATAGCAGGTTGTATAGCCGCATATTCCTCGAATTCTGATTTTAGTGATTTCTATGGAGCCTCAGATATGGAAACGAAGCCCGACAGCCTGATCATCTTTGTGAAATGGCCCGAAAAGGGAAGGGTCAAGACCCGCCTGTCATCTGCTTTGGGTGAAGATACGGTGCTGGAACTTTATAAATGCTTTGTCGAAGACATAATCGCGACTGTCACTCAATCGGGTTTTCGGCCACTCATTGCCTACTATCCCGGGGATGCTGGTGACATGATTGCCGCATGGCTCGGGGCTGGGAATGACTATATGCCTCAAGTCGGCGCCGATCTCGGGGCCAGGATGAGCAATGCCTTTCAAACGGTTTTTGAAACGGGCGTCTCGCGGGCTGTGCTCATCGGGAGCGATTTACCCAATCTGCCGGAGGAAATAATAGTTGAAGCCTTCTTGGCACTTAATAAGGGCAATCATGCGGTGATCGGTCCGGCAGAGGACGGAGGATATTACCTCATCGGCTTCAGGTATGACACCTTTTTATCCCGTGTATTTGACGGCATTCCATGGAGCACGGTGACAGTTTTCGAACGGACAATGTCCATCTTTGTGGAAGAAGGGTTGCTTATCCATCAGCTTCCGGCGTGGCGGGACATAGACAGGCCGGAAGATATTGCCGATCTTATGGAACATAACAGTAACAACTCCTTCAGGCAATCAAGAACAATGGCATGCCTGAAGAAATATTCCCATATCCGACAAAACCTGTAAACTGATATAATTTTAGTACAATGCCCCGATGGGACAACATCCGGATGAGGGAGGCTGATATGGCACTGCCGAAGGTTCTTACTTTTATACTTGCTGGTGGAAAAGGTGAGCGGCTCTTCCCGCTGACGGTATTTCGCTCGAAGCCTTCCGTCCCGTTCGGGGGCCGCTACCGGATAGTCGATTTCGTGCTCAGCAATTTCGTGAACTCACACATCTATTCCATCTATCTTCTCGTCCAGTACAAATCCCAGTCGCTCATCGAACATGTGAGGCAGAACTGGAATTTTTCATCGATAGTGAAGAACCATTTCGTAGCTGTAGTACCTCCGCAGATGAGGATGGGGCAGGAGTGGTTCCAGGGTACATCCGATGCAGTATTTCAGAACATCAACCTTATCAAGGATCATAACCCCGATCTGGTGATAATATTTGGCGCCGACCATATTTACCGGATGGATATCCGGCAGATGATCGATTTTCATATGAGAAACGATGCCTATGTCACGGTGGCTGCCCGCCCCGTTCCGCTCCAGCAAGCGAGCGCTTTCGGCGTAATTCTGACTGACGATGAAAAACGGATCACCGGGTTCCAGGAAAAACCCAAGAACCCGGCCGCCATGCCGGGAGATCCTTCTCGGGCGTATGTTTCGATGGGGAATTACATTTTCAAGACCGACGTGCTGATTGATGCCCTCGTGAAGGCCCAGAAGAAAAAGGAGCACGACTTCGGAGCTCATATCATCCCCAGCCTTGTCGGCACCGGAAAGGTCTTTGCGTATGATTTTGCGACCAACATTATCCCAGGCACCAAGCCGTATGAGGAAAAAGGCTACTGGCGCGATGTGGGTACGATACAGGCCTATTTCGATGCGCATCTGGACTTGCTGGGAGAAAAGCCCCCATTTGACGCAAACAATAATTTATGGCCTCTTCATCCCCAGGGATATGAAGGACCGTCGACAAAGATACTAAACGGAGATATCAGGAACAGTCTTATTGCTGAAGGGTCGATTATCAAGAAGGCGAAGATACGGAATTCTATAATCCAGAGCGGTGTGATCATCGAAGACGGCGTTTCGATTGAAGACTCCATCATAATGGACAGGGTGACTATCGGCAAAGGATGCAAGCTCCGCAAGGTCATTGTGGACAAATTAAATGTGATCAGCGATGGCGAACAGATCGGCATCGACCCCGACAAAGACCGCTTTCGCTGCCATATCGACCAGGACTCAGGGATATGCATAATACCGCGGGGCGGCAGGATGGGGGCGGTGAAGCGCTAGCCGCTATTCGGAGATATCGATCTCTTCGTTAATCAACTTTTCGGCGATCTCTTTATCTTCGTCTCTGACGAGGATTTTGATCTCGCCTATCTTGCCGACGTTTACGGGGTAAGGGCTCACCTTTGACGATCTGAGAACAACAGGAACCCCGCCGCTCTCAAGGAGGTCCTTGATGATCTCTGCCTCGATGGAGTCATAAGTTACCAAAACTATCGTCCAGTCTTCGTCTTTCATAGTGTGCAGGCGTCTTTCATAACCCCTCCTAACCTCCCCTTTCCGCCTCAGGCGGATTAAGGGGAGGACATACCCCCTCTTGGGTTAAGAGGGGAAGGGGGAGTTACTTTGCCGCCTTAACCTTTTCCCAGTCCTTCAGGAATTTCTCGAGTCCGATGTCGGTCAGAGGGTGCTTTATGAGCTGGCCGATAACGCTGTACGGGATCGTCGCGATATCTGCGCCTATGAGTGCTGCATCGATAACGTGGAGAGGGTTTCTGATGCTGGCTACGATGATCTCCGTGTCGAAATCGTAATTCTCAAAGATGGTTTTGATATCGGCGACGATGTCCATTCCGTTGTGGCTGATATCATCGAGTCTTCCGACAAAAGGGCTCACATAAGTCGCGCCCGCCTTGGCTGCCAGAAGCGCCTGGCTCGGAGAAAAGATCAGCGTGACATTCGTCCTGATCCCTGCGGCAGTAAGCCGCTTGACAGCTCTCAGCCCATCTTCGATCATCGGGATCTTGATCACGATGTTCTCATGGATCTTCGCGAGCTCTTCCGCCTCTTTGATCATATCGTCAGCCCGTGTGCCGATAACCTCGGCGCTGATCGGGCCGTCTACTATTGCGCAGATTTCCCTGAAGAGCGCGACAGGCTCCTTCTTTTCCTTCGAGATCAGTGAAGGGTTAGTCGTAACCCCGTCTATCACGCCGAGTTCCCAGGCGTTTTTGATTTCTTCAATATTGGCCGTGTCGATAAAAAATTTCATTTTGCCTCCTTAAAATATTGTAGGGGCATGGTTTGCCGTGCCCGTATGCGTGCCGCATTATTTTTTCTGCATGCCTTCCTTCTGGAGCGGCAGCAGCACATATCCGTCGCCCTCTTTTTCGACCTTCAGTCCGAACTCTTTTATCCGCCCGGTCATGGGCTTTCCGAAGAGGAGGTCGAGAGAGCTTTCAGGTATGTTGAATTTTTCAGTTACATAGGTCCTGATAAAGGCGTCGTACTGAAGCATGTCGGATATCTCTTCCGCTGCGGCTTCATCACCGCCCGCCGACTTGTCTATTGAGTCAGCCAGTTTTTCGTAAGAGCAGCGCTCCTCATGGCGAGCGATGATGTCTGCGATCAGTTCTGCGTCGCCGAAGAGGTCCTTTCTCCTGAGCGCCTTTGCTTCGAGGCCTGTCATTGCGTCATTGCGTTCCCAGCAGGCATAAGCTGCGCACTGCGAAGGCCTCTTCTCATATATGGTGCAGCCTCCATCTACGCTGTAGAAGATACACTCTTCAGTGCCTTCCTTAGGTCTGATTTTGATAAGCTCGATAAAGGACCGATAGGTCTCCTCATCGCCGGGGACGTTAAAGAGTTCGCCCTCTCTTATGGTGAATGTGTTGTCGAAGGACAGGATGCTCGCGTGAAACAGGTCCATATCCTCTTTGTGAAGTGATGGAGTGCTGGCGGAGCAGCAGCTGCCGCAGCGGTCGCATTCGGTCTTCTTTACGAACTTCATCTTCTTGGGTTTATCACCCTCTTCATATCCCTGCGGGGTGATGATTTCGAATTTGTCTGTCTTGGGTTTGTCGGGCACTATGATCTCCTTTTCATGTTTGCAGCTATGATTTCGATAATATGTTTTACGGGCCTGTCTTTGATCCTGCTGCCGAGCTGAAGAACACAGTTGGGGCAGGAAGTGACGATCATCTCCGGTGTCTCAGCATCCCCCGCCGCGCCGAAGGCCTCGACCCTCCTGTCGAGCAGGGTCCGCGAGATGTTTCCGTGCATTAGTCTAACAGTACCGCCGAGGCCGCAGCAACCTCTGTCGGCAGGCTCGATAAGCCCGAAGCCAAGGGCTTTCAGAATTCTTCGTGGCTCGTCTTTTAGTCCGAGGTAGTTGATCGAATGGCAAGGGTCATGGTAAATGACATTGCCCTGGCGCTCCTCCGACTGGACCAGCGCTCCTGTCAATGACTCATCGCAGAGGAAGCTGGAAATATCGGCCGCATTGTCGATGCCTTCGCCGGCCAGCTTGATGTATTCATCCCTGATAAAATGAGTACAGGTAGGGCAGAGGCTGATCACAGCTTCAGCCTGCAGTCTCTTGAAGGCATTCAGGTTTTTTTCGGCCAGCATTATCGCCTCTTCCCTGAGGCCTGCGCCCAGCAGCGGTGCACCGCAGCAAACCTCGCCCTTGGGCATTACCACTTCATAATCGAGAGAATTCAGAGTATGAATAAGCGACAGACCCATAGCCGGGTAAAGGAAATCGACCGTACATCCGGTGAAGAGGGCTATCCTGCCTTTAGGATTGGGGACTTTGAATACAGTGGCGGCGCTCCTAAGGCGGGTTTTGGGTATATCGGCACGCATCTCCTTCAGGGCCTTAAAGGGTTGCACCCAGCTGAGAGATCGGGTCAGCCCTGCATTGTCGAG